>JBEIPP010000100.1:0-11832 GCA_040376995.1 Flavobacteriales bacterium | reverse complement strand
TTGTAAAATCTACTTTAGTACCAAAACTACCACTTACAATACTGCCGCTGGTAGATGTGTTATGTAATACCGACACTGTAGATGAGGAATGATTATTTACAGCCAAATCGGGCTTCCCATCTCCATCTATATCGCCTATCGCAACTGAACGAGGAGCAGTTCCCGTTGCAAAATCTACTTTAGTAGTAAAGCCAATGCTTCCGCTGGTAGAGGTGTTACGCAAAACCGATACTGTATTTGAACTATTGTTCGCTACCGCCAAATCGGGCTTACCATCTCCATCCACATCGCCTATTGCAACTGAAACAGGGCTGTTACCTGTTCCAAAATCTACTTTAGTATCAAAACTACCACTTATAACGCTGCCGCTGGTTGATGTGTTTCGGAATACCGATACTGTAGCTGAAACATTGTTTACCACTGCCAAATCGGGCTTGCCGTCTCCATCCACATCGCCTATTGCAACTGATTGAGGATTAGTTCCCGTTGTAAAATCTACTTTAGTAGCAAAATCCCCTGTAGTGATAGCCGTTTTTACTGGGCTAAATGTAGGTGTAAAATTACTTAAGCTATACGCTGCCAAACTGGTGCCCGTATTTAATAATGTAATTGGCGCATAAGTAGCACCTGTTGGTACTGTCACTGTTACACTTGTTGCCGTAGATGCTGAAACAGTTGCTTTAGTAGCGCCAAAAAATACAATATTGTTTGCAGGTGTAGTATTGAAATTAGTTCCCGTAATTGTTACTGTTGTTCCTACAACCCCATTTGTTGGTGAGAATGACGTGATTGTAGGTTGAGCAAATACACTTGTGAACGAGCTTATGATAATAACCGATATAAAAAGAGAAAATTGGGTAAAAAATTTTTTCATGCTAATACTTTTTTTTTTAAACTAAATAAGTTCTCCTTTCAGAGCGAACTGGTTTAATCAAAGACTTTATCAGTTATTTTCTCAATAATGCGTTTGATAGCTTTCAGTTTTTGTTCATCGGGTTGCATTTCAATTTCGATGGAGTCTTTATCGTAGGATATTGAAAATTGATTGGGTTGTATATCAATTAAAAAATTTGATAGCTCACCCGATTTATTGGGATTCACTGTTTCGATATACAAGTAGTCCTCTTCAAATTCATTTTCACTATATTTTCTCATTAGCATTAAATATTGCCCAGAACTATGGTGTAGCTCATCTACTGTTAGATGTTCATTTGCAATACCATTTTCCTGCTCGGCAAATGTGATACTGCAACCAAACTCCTCCTCTACTATGGATATTATTTCACAAATAAATTTCATTTCATGCACCTCCATTTGCTTAAATTATTTTATTAACTACCTTTTAAAAAAGTTGTAATTTTTGAATAACGAACTATTGAGAGTAAAAAGAATGAATTGAAACTGCAAATGCAAGAAACAAAGGTGCCTAAGTCGTGTCTCTATGTTAACTTTTATGACACCTTGTATATCAATATACTACGTATATAAAATTTATCAGCTTAATATTTTGACTCAAAAAATCAAGCTGATAAATAGGCTGCCTTTTTTTAGAAAGCCTTCTAAAAAAGTAAGGTCTAAGCCAAATACTTATGGGGTTGAAAAAAATTTTTAGCATTAATCGTGTACAGAACGTACAAAATCAGAAGGGGTTCCACCATGAAATTTTTTGAAGGATTTGTATAAATGAAACCGAGAGTTAAAGCCAGCTTCTTGTGCTAAAGCATCGATGGTGTAATTGCCATATTTACCTGTATTTACTAAATCGATAAAATAATTAATTCGATTTTTATTGATTAAATCAATTAATCCAGTTCCATAATTGTTATATAAGAAGTTACTGAGCATTTCGGATGAAACACTTAATTTGGTTTTTAAATCTTCAACCGAAGCGTCTTTATTTAGATAATACAAGTTTGTGAAAAATACTTCAACAAATAAATTAGTAGATAACTCTTCATCAACTTTTTTATCAAACAATTCACCCAATTTAATTTTCAAGTTACTTCTATTTAAAAATTTGGGTCTAAACAATAAAAGTAAAACAACTACATAATTAAACAGTAATAAAATAAAATAAGCAATATTATTATACTTATCAAACTTAAAATAATGAGAAGTTACAAAGGAAATACCCGATAAAAACTGTAATAATAATATCCAAAGTGTCCAAATACGCAATTGCTTGAAATAAATATTTTGGGGTGTATACTTGGTAAGAATTTTTAAAATTATCCTGAGGTTGATAGAAAAAATGATTATAACAAAAAAAACCTTCAAATATTTAGCAATCTTTCCTCTAACACCAGATAAGCTCCACAATGGGATATCAGCATTTACTGGATCAATGAAACGGAAATACAGTAGAATTAATAATTGTGTAACGAAAAGAGATAGACCCAAAAAAATTATATGCCATTTTAACTTGTTTTCATATATATATGCAAATAAGCAAATTGCACCTGCTGGTAATAGTGCTTGGGGTATTTCTAATGCCCAACGATTATATCCATAATAATAACTGTATAAAAAGCCAAGTCCACGCCAAGCAAATGCAAAACTAATAACTAGTATAATAATCTTAAAAAGAAGTGGCTTTTTAAAATTAATAAGGACCTCAGCAAACAATATCATGGCCTGTATAAATAACCCAAATGCTAAAAAAGCGATTAAAATTGCTGGCATATTTACATTTGCTTTTAAACAAATGTATGAACTTGGAAGCAGACTGCATCGTCCTTAAATAAGTTGACATAAGAACAGTGTCACCATTATGAACAAAGGACAATTCAGTAGTTCCATTTAAATACCTGGATACATTATGATAATGGGTAGCATTTAATTAAACTAATACTTTTTAAATAATTAACAATATAGATCATAATCAATACTTTAGCTTTAAAATTAAATGTATTCGCTTCTTATGAAAAAAATAATGCTAATTAGCATACTTGTTTTTTTTCAATCAACTATTTTTTCTCAAGAAAAGGTAAATATTCTAAGCAATATAATAGATAAGCAATCAAAACTTCCTTTGGAAGGAGCAACAATATTAATAAAGGAAACTGGTGAATTTGCTTTATCTAATAGTAAAGGAGTATTCGAATTTAAAAATTTAAAAAATGGAAAATTAACTTTAATAATTTCTTATGTTGGTTATGATGATTTGTTTAAAGAAGTTACTGTTTCAGATAAAGTAATTACTAAATTAACTTTTGAACTTTCTGTATCTAATGAAATTGGAAACGAATTGGTTGTATCTGCATCTAAACGCCCTGAAAAAATTACAAAATCTCCTGCATTAATTTTAGTAGTTCAGCAAAAAGATTTAGAACAATCTGCATCATTTAATATTGTTGAACAAATTTCTAAACTTCAAGGAATAGAATTTACACGAACTGGTGTAAATGGGATGAGTTTAAATGCAAGAGGTTTTAATACTGCTTTTAATGCAAAAATTTTATCGATAACCGATGGAAGAAATTCAATGTTTGCTGGAAGCAGTGGATTACCATCGGGCATTATGAATACTGTTATTAAAGAAGATGTAGATAGGCTTGAAGTTGTGTTAGGCCCTAACTCTGCATTGTATGGACCCAATGCACATAATGGAATTGTACATACCATAACAAAAGATCCAAGAAAATGGCAGGGAACTGATATTGTAATTGGTGCTGGAAATCAATCTGTATTTTCCGCTCGCTTTAGACATGCGTCTAAAATTAATAATAAGTGGGCATTTAAAATAACTGGAGAACATACAACAGGAAGAGATTTTGAATTTTATGATAGTGTTTATGCTGGGGGTAATATATATGGACCAACAGTAGCAATACCAGAAAGAAATCCCAATTTTCAATTTTTGCATAAAAGGGCTGAAGCTCATGTGTATTACAATTTTAATTCTACGTCAGACTTAATTATTTCTACTGGCGGTAGCATTAATAATTTATTAGGCGTAAACGGTATTGGAAGAAATCAATTAAAGGATTATACTTTTTCTTTTTTACAAATCAAATATAATAGTCCACGATTTTTTATACAAGCAAATGAAACATGGACTAATTTAGGCAATTCATTTTCACTTACTAATTACACTAAAGACTATTGGAATAGAACAAATAGTATAATTATAAATCCTATTCACCCTTTATACAATTCTGTTGGACGTCTGCCATCCGATTCTGCAGAAATTTTTGCATCTCGTTTAGGAAACACATTTAAAGAAGAATCAAAAAGGTATAATGTAGAAATTCAATACAATTATCCATTTCAAAAAGTTGGACTTAACTTAATCACAAGTGTTACCTATCAAAAAGATCTTCCTCAAACTTTTGGAACCATTTTAATTGATGCTAATAAAAAAATTGAAATAACTCAGATTGGTGCAGCAATTCAAATTGAAAAAACACTACCCGATTTATTTAAATTAGTAGTGGCTACAAGATTAGACAATCATAGTTTATTCAATAATATGTTCTCCCCAAAATTGGGATTACAAAAAGAATTTAATAGTGGTACTTTCAGATTAACTTGGGGCAAGGCATTTGCAACACCTATAATACAATTTCAAAGTGGTTCTACATTTGGTTTTATTTTTGGAAACGGAAATGGTGTTTCCTACATCCCCAATGGGGCCAATATTACAAACTCAAGTTTAATACAAAAAACAACAGCATTAAATCCTGAACAAATAAGCACTTTTGAACTAGGGTATAAAGGAGCTATCAGCAAAAAACTGTTTCTCGATTTTAATAGTTATTACAGTAATAGTATTAATTTTTTAAGCCCATTAATAACTGTTGGAGGAAGAGCGCTAAGTGTTGGAGATATTTCTATTTCAACTCCCTTGTTAATGCCAGGAACCGTAAGCAACAATATTTTAAATGGAGCTTCTTTTAATACATTTTTTAATTACGGGAAAGTAAAATCTTATGGTATTGAAATTGGATTAAATTATTTACTTACCAGCAATATAAATTTTATATTAAAGTATAATTTTTTCGATTCTGATATTTCTAATAATGATATTAAAAACGATGCCAATAAAGATGGCTATGTTTCTTTGGAAGAAAGAAGTTTAAATGCTCCTAAAAATAAATTAACGTCTACTTTTAGTTTTCAAAATTTAATGAAAGGTAAAATGTATATTAATGTATCTATGAGATTTGTTGAAAAATTTGATATGTATAGTGGCAACCAAATTGCAACTGAAGCCGGCATTGGCAAAAGAGGAATTGTTTATGGAGGAATTAATTCTTTAAATAATCAAACAAGATATTATGCAAAGAATTTTGATTGGGGTAATTTAGGAGGATTCACCACATTTGATTTCAATACAGGATATAAAATCAATAATAATTATAGTATTAGTTTAGGAGTTAGCAATTTATTTAATACAACACAAAGAGAATTTGTAGGATCTCCTTCTATTGGCAGATTAATTTCTTTAGAAATAAAGTCGCACCTTTCTAAACTTAAATAAAACTAAAAAACCAAATTCGGTTTTTCTTTTTTAAACTCGCTATATAAATATCAAACTGAACTTTCAGGCTATCAGATAATTCCGGCTTTTGAGCAGATTTCTTTTGTTTTAAAAAGATGGCTTCAAAATCAATAAATTAAAATGTAATATGCATCTGCCTGTTAATCAGAGGGTCGTCTGTTCAAGTCAGACAGGAGGAGCCGCACTAGACAAGCCATCAGCAATGATGGCTTTTTCTTTGTCTATCAGTGAGTTAGGATTGCTGCGTCTTTTTGTTATTTAAGTAGCCTGTTTTCTGAAGAGATGGAACTCAATACTTATTTCCTCTCAGGGCCTATTTCTCTATTTGTGTAACTTTGATGTATGAAAAATATTACAAATAAAGTATTGTTGTTAATTGTAATTATTTGTGGTAGTAGTAAAATAGGTTTTACTCAAAAAACATCACAAGTAAAAATTCAATATGTATGTTCTCCTTGTGGGATAAATTGTGATAACGAGGTGTTTGATAGTCCTGGTCAATGTCTTAATTGTAAGATGAAATTGGTTGATAAAAAATCAATAACGCATAAATCGGTTTCACCCTCTGAATTATCAAAGTTCTTAAAATCAACTAAAAATTTACTGGTTTTAGATGTTAGGACAAAAGGTGAATTTGAAGGTCTCGGAGATCCTGATTTTGGAAGCTTAAAAAAATCCGTGAATATTCCAATTTCAGATATAGAGAAGGGAGGATATAAAGGCTTAGATAAAAATAAGACCATACTTGTATATTGCTCTCATTCACATAGAAGTTCAAGAGTGAGTTATCTTTTAACTCAAAATGGTTTTAAAAATGTTGTGAATTTATTGGGAGGGATGAGTGAAGTGACAGACCAATCTGTCCGAAAATAGATCATTATCAATAAAATTTATTTTGTTATAGAAATATAGAAGTGCTGAAAGTGCTTTGTTGGATAGTTGTAACTAGAACTTTAATCACATGATCATTTATACACCTTAAGTTACGAATTTTTCAAAAAGGAGTTAAATTTTATGAATTATGTATATTTATAGATGAAAAAAGTACTCGTCATTTTTTTAAGTATTATAATTTCTGTAGGTATATCAGCACAAGACAATGCTGAAAGTACTGTTTCCAAAAAACAAAAGGAGCTTTTCAATAAAGTAGCACTACTCGATAGTGCATTATTTACAGCTTACAATTCAAAGAATTTAGATTTGATGAAAACCTATTTTACTAAAGACCTTGAGTGGTATCAGGATAATGGAGGTTTGATTGACTATGAAAAAGTATTTTCAAATTTTCAATCTATTTTTAATAGAGATTATGATCTCAAAAGAAATCTAATTAAAGAGAGTTTAGAAGTTCATCCTATAGAAGGTTATGGGGCAATAGAAATTGGTAAGCACCAATTCAAACATATTGAAAATGGCAAACTCGAAATAGGCACTTTCAAATTCTTAATGATTTGGAAAAATGAAAATGGCAATTGGAAAATTTCAAGAGTAATTAGTTATGACCATTAATTCATCCCTTTTTTTATTTGTAAATTAAGAGTATGAAAATAAATACATCAATGTCAGATAGATTAAAACCATTCTTTCAACAAGAATTGGAAATTTCGGACAAATATTTTGAAATCAAGGATTTCAAAACAAGCTGGTTTCATTTAGAAAGGGCTCATATCATTGGTCAGCCTTATCCTTATCATCATACTTTAGTTCATTGGAAAATGTTATTATTCGGAATTAAGATAAAAGACTTAAGAGAAATTATCGGGCAGATACCTCGCTTACTTGTAGGGGGAGTAAAGTCGTTTGTTGGGGAAATACCTGTTGGCAATACTGGGGGAGCCAATGTACCTCCTCTTAAAAGGATGGAGATTCCAGCCGACTTGAAATTGATTATTGAAGGGGATAAATAAGTTTTTTATGATTGAAGTGACAAGGGTATCAAGCCCAAGTGAAATAATTGGCATCAGGGATTTACAAGCGTTGAATTTAAAGCAGAATATAACTGCCGAAGAGGCCATTGACCAGGGTTTCCTTACTGCAGCCTTTACGATCAAATATTTGCAGGAGATGAATTCGGTTTCTCCTTCAATCATTGCAAAGGATGGCGACAAAGTTGTTGGTTATGCGTTGGTTGCAACAAAAGATATTAGAAATGGGCACGACCTTGTTGAAGGTCTTTTTGACGCCATTGATAAATCTGAACACAATGGAAAATTACTAAGGGATGTTAACTATGTAGTTGTTGGGCAATTGTGTGTAGCAAAAGAATACCGCGGACAAGACCTGGTGCAAAAGCTATACGGACATTTTAGGGATTGTCTTTCAAACGAATTTACTTACCTCGTTACGGATATAGCTCAAGCAAATGCTCGTTCACTTAAAGCGCATCAAAAAAGAGGATTTCAAGTCATCAATGAATTGATGTATGGTGGTTTTGCATGGGATATTGTTTTGTGGGATTGGAATGCAGCAGATTAGCATCTTTATTAAGAGTACTTTAAATCCATATTCCAACCAATTAATAATTCTCTCTTATGAATTTGATACGTAATTTTTTTCTTGTAGTTACGCTTCTGTCTATTACTCTTCTAGCTTTCTCGCAAGACGATCGCCGCTGGCAAATGAATTCAGACGGTGCAATTGAGTGGTTCATTGATAATCGTATTCCACACGAAGATCATATTGAATTGAGCGGCAAAAAAATTTCTTGTGTACTTAGGTATGGTATTGCTTCCGACAGCTCTTTCCACGCCACTCGTAGTTTAGTCTGGCCAATGCTTAGAACTATTCCGAATAATACACACGCTAGTCTCACCCGGCGTTTTGCACAGGACGCTTTTAAAATGGTAACGGTAAACTATCGACCAATTGCCGCAGAAAAAGTAACCAGCATAAGCCTGAACGGTATACTAACCGTTAACTCCAGGGTATCCAATACGCTGGAATTAACACGACAATATTTTCCATCAACAGATCTACCTGTTTATTGTGAAGTTTATCGGATTAAAAATATTTCAGGAAAAAAATGTGTAATAGAAATTCCTAAGTCAAATAGTATTTATCAAACTGACCCTAAAATGGGAACGGAAGGTGCATATGATTTACAGGTTAACTGGCATCATGGAGGCTCTTATCAACTTCAACCCAATGAGTCTGTTCATTTTTCGCTGATATATTCAGGTGCAAAATTAAATGAGCCAACTCCACAGATAGATGCGAATCATGAAATGACCAAGCGATTGTCATTTGTGCAGCAGGTATGGAATAATTTGGTTTTGGAAACTCCCGATACCGTTTTAAACAGAGCATTTGCCTTTGCAAAAATCAGAGCAGCAGAAAGTATTTTTGAGACCAAAGGTGGTCCTATGCATGGGCCCGGAGGAGAATCCTATTATGCTGCTATCTGGGCAAACGATCAGGCAGAATACATTGGGCCTTTCTTTCCTTTTCTGGGTTATGATTATGGTAACAAAGCTTCGCTTAATGCCTATCAACATTTTGGGAAATTCATGAATCCTTCATTTAAACCCATACCAAGTTCTATAATAGCTGAAGGAACAGACATTTGGAATGGTGCGGGAGATCGTGGTGATGGAGCGATGATAGCGTATGGTGCGGCGCGTTATGCACTCGCGAGTGGTGATCAAAAACAAGCGGTACAGTTATGGTCTCTGATAGAATGGTGTCTTGAATATTGTAAACGAAAATTAAATGCAGCAGGTGTAGTAAGTTCAGATTCGGATGAATTGGAAGGTAGACTTCCGGCAGGTAATGCCAATCTTTCTACATCTGCATTATACTACGATGCATTAATCTCTGCTGCTTATCTTGGCGAAAGTATCGGTAAAGAAAAAAGTCAATTGAAATTGTATCGGGCCGAAGGTGCAAAATTAAAAATAGCCATTGAAAAACATTTCGGCGCTAAAATTGATGGATTTGAAACTTACAAATACTATAAAGAAAACGATACCTTAAGGGCTTGGATCTGTGCTCCCCTTACGATGGGTATTTACGATCGTAGTACTGAAACCATTCGTGCATTGTTCTCTCCAAAATTATGGACCAAGGATGGATTGGCTAGTATTGCCGGAGATAAAATATTTTGGGATAGATCAACGCTGTATGCATTGCGAGGAGTATTTGCAGCAGGCGAAACCGATCAGGCACTGCGTTTTCTACACTATTATTCTAATCGCCGTTTACTTGGCAATCATGTACCTTATCCAGTAGAAGCCTATCCCGAAGGAAACCAACGACATCTTTCCGCTGAGAGCGGTTTATATTGTAGAATATTTACAGAAGGCATATTTGGTATAAGACCAACGGGTTTACAAAGTTTTGATTGTACGCCGCGACTTCCTTCCACCTGGTCTAGTATGAATTTGAAACGTATCCATGCATTTGGCCATGATTTTGATATTAGTGTTGAACGTATAGAAGAAAAAATAAAAGTAACGATTTCAGAAAATGGAAAAAAGCTGATTGATCAACGTATTAATGATGGAGAAACGATAAGTGTTCGATTCTAGATTAGCGAGAATATTAGCTGAATTAATGCATTATTTAATTTTGATTGTTAAAAATGGAACAGATTGTTATAGTTGGAGGTGGTTTATCGGGTCTTACGCTAGCCTATTTACTAGAAAAGAAGAACTATGAAATCACTTTAATTGAAGCATCCCCAAGATTAGGTGGTCGTATTCAAACAGCAATAGGAAATTTTGGAACGCCGATGGAATTAGGGGCTACTTGGTTTTCAGATGCGCATGTTCAACTATTAACTTTATTAGCAAAACTAGAACTTCAAAAATACGATCAATACACAAAGGGGATATCTGTTTTCCAAACAAAATCATTTGAACCTCCTCAACTTTTCTCAGTTCCCGAAGCCGAAAATCCATCATATAGAATAGTGGGTGGAACTGAACGTTTAATAGACCGATTGAAAGAAGAACTCCTTCAAACAAAAATTATACTTAATACCAAAGCCGAAGATATTTCAATTGATCAGAATCAACTGATGATCAAAACTAGCCAATCTACTTTTAGGTGTGCAAAAACAATTATTTGCTTGCCTCCGCAATTAGTAAGTTCCATCAATTTACCAGATGAAATTCCGTCTCATTTATTAAATCTTCTGCCAACCGTTCAAACATGGATGGCGGGATCAATAAAATTTACTGTGGAATACGAGCGTCCTTTCTGGCGAGAAAAGGGTTACTCTGGTATGCTTTATAGTCATTCGGATATAATTACAGAAATGTATGATCATACTAATTTTGAAGAAAACAAATTTGGATTCACAGGATTTTTAAATGCTGGGGCTTCCTCATTTAATCAAGAAACTAGAAAAGCCAACGTATTAAGGCAATTAAGTGAACTGTTTGGTAAAGAATCAGCGTATCCCACTGCTTATTTTGATAAAGTTTGGAATGATGAGTTTATCATAAATGGTAATCAAACTGTTGAATTCCCCCATCAGAACAATGGACACCCTAATCTGCAAGAAGCATACTTGAACGAAAGATTATTTATCTGTGGAACAGAAACATCCAGTACATTCGGAGGATATATGGAGGGGGCAATTCAATCTGCAATCAGGGTTGCTGAAAATTTTTAGCTATGAAAAATTTACTTTTAATCTTTCTAAGTATTTCATTTTGTTCAAGCGTAACAGCACAAAACCAAGATGAAAAAGCTGTTTCCAAAATCCAAAAAGACCTATACAATAAAATAGCACTACTTGACAGTGCCTTATTTACTGCATACAATTCAAAGAATTTGGAATTAATGAAATCCTATTTCACCAAAGACCTTGAATGGTACCAAGACAATGGGGGCTTGATTGGTTTTGAAAAAGTGTTTTTCAATTTTCAGTCAATATTTAATAGAGAGTACGATTTAAAAAGAACTTTGATAAAAGAGAGTTTAGAAGTACATCCAATTGAGGGCTATGGTGCAATTGAAATTGGAAAACATCAATTCAGTCATATTGAAAATGGGAAACTAGAAGTAGGCACTTTCAAATTCTTAATGATTTGGAAGAATGAAAATGGGAATTGGAAAATCTCCAGGGTAATTAGCTACGACCATTAATTTAATTCTTTGATTATTTTTTTCGCAATAGTTGAATCTCTCCATTTAAAAGTAAAGCCTACATCAAGTGAAAAAGTTGGGTCAATCTAAAACGCTTCTCCAATACCTTCTTTGAGCAATTTATAATATTCTTTTTTTCTAAAACTATAAAGGAATGGGGCTTTATGTGCCGCACCTGTAAATTGCTTTTCCTTTTTTTCTAAAATTCCCAGTGAGAGCATTTTCCTATTAAAATT
>JBEIPP010000117.1:0-9569 GCA_040376995.1 Flavobacteriales bacterium | reverse complement strand
TCCCATTTCATACTCAAAATTCAAAAACAATTCCTCTATTTTTCAGAACCTTAATATCTTGTTATGAATAAAAGATTGTGAATTATGAAAGAGGTCTACTATTTAGTAAATGGCTTTTTTGAACTTATAGAAAACCTATTTCCCTTCTCTTTCCTTATCTAAATAAGAATGTACTACTTCAATCGCATTATCAATCACGTCGCTTAAGGCTACAATAAAAGAACCTGGTTTTGCAATACTGAATGCATGATTTAAGGCTTCAACTTCTTTAGGCACATATTCGTAGGAAGTCATTGGGCTTACTTGCTGAATTCCTTCTACTAATAATTTTACAATTTCTTCTGCTTGACGTCCACGTAAAAATTTATCCTGACGAATAATGATATGATCAAACATTTCTGCTGAAATTCTTCCCATAGCTCTGATATCATCATCTCGTCTATCTCCAGTACCTGTAATGATTCCAATTTTAGAAGTAGATTCAATGGTTGATAAAAATTCTTTAATTCCTTTAAATCCGTCAGGGTTATGCGCAAAGTCAATCATTACTTTATATTCTTTGAAATCAAAAATATTCATACGCCCTGGCGTTTGTGCTGCCGAAGGAATAAATGTTTCTAAACTCGTTGCAATATCTTCTGTTGCGAAACCATATACGTAAGTTGCCAATGTAGCCGCTAATACATTTTGAATCATAAAAGAAACTCTTCCTCCAAATGTTAAAGGCACACTCGCTACTTTTTGAACTCTGAATTTCCAGTCTCCTTTTTTAATGGTAATAAACCCGTTTTCGTAAATAGCTGCAATGCCACCTTTTTTACAATGATCAACAATAACTTTGTTGTTTTCGTCCATACTAAAGTATGCCACGTTGCAGCTCACTTCTTTTGAAATGCCAGCACAGTATTCGTTATCTGCATTCAATACCACATAACCATCTCGTTTTACACTCTCAGCTACAACACCTTTTACACGAGCCATGTCTTTCAAGGTATTAATATCTGATAATCCCATGTGATCTTCTTGGATGTTTGTTACAACAGCAACATCACATCTACTAAATCCTAAACCTGAACGCAAAATACCACCACGAGCAGTTTCTAAAACAGCAAACTCAACAGTAGGATCTTTTAAAATAAACTCTGCACTAATTGGACCTGTGGTATCCCCTTTGGTTAACATGGAGTTGCCAACGTAAATACCATCACTGGTGGTAAATCCAACTTTAAATCCGTTGTTTTTGACGATGTGTGAAATTAAACGTGTTGTGGTTGTTTTTCCATTGGTGCCTGTAATCGCAATAATTGGAATACGACACGATTTACCAGTTGGATATAACATATCAATTACTGGCGCTGCTACATTACGAGGCAAGCCTTTTGCTGGCGCTAAATGCATACGAAAACCTGGCGCTGCATTTACTTCTAAAACAACACCGCCAGTTATTTCCAATGGCTCACTTAAATTAGAAGCCATGATATCAATACCACAAATATCTAAACCAATTACTCGAGAAATACGCTCGCAAATAAAAATATTATGTGGATGAACAATATCTGTAATGTCAGTAGATGTTCCACCAGTACTTAAATTAGCGGTTCCTTTTAAATAACAATGTTCATCTTTCTTTAAAATGGTTTCTAAAGTATAATTTTTCTTTGCTAACTGTTCTAATGTTTCTCTATCAACGCTTATTTCGGTTAATACATTTTCATGTCCGTAACCACGACGAGGATCTAAGTTTTCTTTATTAATTAATTGTTGTATTGTTGAATTACCATCTCCAATCACATGAGCTGGCTCACGTAAAGCTGCCGCAATAAAGCGATTATTAATAACTAATACCCTAAAGTCATATCCAGTAATAAATTTTTCAATAATGATTTTGCGAGAATATTTTTTAGCATGCGCAAAAGCTTCAACAGCTTCTTCCATGTTTTTTACATTAATAGAAGCTCCTTTGCCATGATTACCATCTAAGGGTTTAAATACTAAAGGAAAACCAACACTTTTCACTGCAGCTTCTAAATCATCTGGATTTGAAATACAAACACCTTTTGCTACTGGTATAGCAGCATCCTTTAGCATGCGTTTAGTTTCATCTTTATTACTCGCTAAATCAACGGCGATGGAACTAGTTCTATCCGTCATCGTGGCTCTAAAACGCACTTGATTTTTTCCATAACCTAATTGCACTAATGATTCGGAATTAATACGAATAAAAGGAATATCTCTAGCAATGGCTTCATCTACTATTGAACCAGTGCTTGGTCCAAAACGAACACTTTCGCGTAATTCACGCATGTGGCGAATTTCAGATTCTATATCATAAGCTTCTCCTTTAATTAAATGCTCTGCAATTTTAACAGACGTTTTAGCCGCATACAATCCAACTGCTTCTTCCATATAATTAAACACCACATTATAAATCCCTTTAGCACCTGTTCCTCTTGTTCTTCCATAACCGCATTCCATGCCTGCTAAAGTTTGTAATTCTAAAGCAATATGTTCAATCACATGGCCCATCCACGTACCTTCTTTAATACGAATAAACAACCCTCCTTCTTTACCTTCCGAACAACGGTGTTGTATTAAGCTTGGCATTAAGGCCTCTAAACGAGCGCCAAAGCCATCAATTTTATTTGTTGGAAGTTCTTCTAATTCTTCCAAATCCAACTTCATCACAATTAATTTTTTTCTTTTGATTGACCAATAGTTTGGTCCACGCATGACTTTAGTTTCGATAATCTTCATAGGGGAATTCTATTAATTGTTAATAGGAATGTCTTTTGACCAATATAAGCCATGTTTTTTATATAAACTATTTATTGTTCAAAATAATGGTATAAACAATATAAAAAATAACATAATTATCAGTCTTTTACAATAGTTTTACATGAAATTTAGTTTATGAATCCAAAAGGCAAATTAGTCATCATTGGTGGCTCAGTAGATAGAGGAAGTTTTTCGGAAAGTGAAACCGACTTAAAGAGAAGTTTAAAGTTTTTTGAAAAAGGAATTTTAAAACGTATCACTACTGAATCCGTTAAAAACAGTGAGTCTCGTATTGAAATTATTACTACTGCTTCTAGCATTCCAGAAGAAGTAGGTGAAGAATATGTAAAAGCATTTGCGCAATTACAAGTTTCAAACGTTGGTGTTTTAAATATTAAAACTCGTGAAGAAGCAAACTCTGAAGAATACTTAGAACGTTTACGTAACGCTAATGTGGTGATGTTTACGGGAGGCGACCAATTACGTTTAACCGCTATTTTTGGAGGAACCACTTTTCATCATTTACTATTAGATAAATATCAAAACGAAGATTTTTTAATCTCAGGGACTTCGGCAGGAGCTGCGGCAAGTTCAAATAATATGATTTACCAAGGTAATAGTAGCGAAGCCTTACATAAAGGTGAAGTGAAAATCACTGGCGGTTTAGGATTTATTAATAACGTAATTATTGATACGCACTTTGTGCAACGCGGACGAATTGGTCGTTTGTTATATGCTTGTGCGAGTAACCCCATAAATTTAGGAGTTGGATTAGGAGAAGACGCAGGTTTATTAATTACTAACGGCAACAATATGGAAGCTGTTGGTTCTGGTTTAATTATGTTAGTTGACGCCACATACATGCGTCACACAAGTATGAGTGATGTGGAAATGGGAGCACCTGTTTCTATTGATAATCTAATCGTACATGTGATGGCACTTGGAGATAACTATGATTTAAAAAACAAAAAATTAACGATTCATAAACCATCTGATTTTGCTGTTTAAAAAGTTAAATCAAATTTATAATCAAACAAAAAGAGGCTATCAAATTTGATAGCCGTTTTTTATAAATGATTTAGTTGAACTTATTTATAAATCCCAATAAATATATCTTCGTTTTGTTTTTTACTAGCGCGATACATGCCTTCTGAATTAAAAGGCAATACAATATTTCCTTTGGCGTCTAAAGCAATTAAACCGCCCTCTCCACCAATCTTTACCAACTTATCCATTACGACTATATCACAAGCTTCTTTCAACGATAAATTTTTGTATTCCATTAAACACGAAATATCATAAGCTACTACTGAACGAATAAACAATTCACCATGCCCCGTGCAAGAAATAGCACAAGTGTTGTTGTTAGCATAAGTACCTGCTCCAATAATAGAACTATCGCCCACTCTACCAAATTTTTTGTTCGTCATACCACCTGTTGACGTACCTGCAGCTAAATTACCTTGTAAATCTAATGCTACGCAACCAACCGTTCCAAATTTTTTTTCACCGTGTTCTTCCCGATAGCTATCGGGATTATCTTCAGTATGATCTAAAATCATACTGTTGGATTGTTTCGCTTGCTGTAATTGATCGTAACGTAATTGCACAAAAAAGTAATCTTCTTTTTCAATAGGCGCATTAATTTTCTTAGCAAAATCCATAGCTCCATTTCCCGTTAGCAAAACATGTTCTGATTGCTCCATCACTGCTCTTGCCAATGAAATAGGATTTTTAACTCCTTGCACACCTGCAATAGCTCCTGCCATCAAATCTTTGCCGTTCATAATAGAGGCATCCATTTCATGAGTGCCAGTATTTGTAAATACAGCTCCTTTGCCTGCATTAAACAGTGGGTTGTTTTCTAATTGAATAATAGCAGATTCCACGGCATCAAAAGCAGAACCCCCACTTTTTAAAATACTTTCGCCTGCTTCAATAGCATCTTGTAATCCATTTTTGTAAGCTAATTCTTTTTCAGGAGTCATCGTACTTTGTAAAATAGTACCAGCTCCGCCATGTATGGCAATTGCGTATTGTTGCATGTGATTTTAATTTAGATAAATAAAAGTAGTGAATAATTGATTAAAAATCGTCTTCTTCATCCTCTTTCTTTTTAGGCTGAAGAGGTTTGCTGGCTTTAGGTTTTTCTTCGCCAACTTGTATTTGAAACTTTTGATTTGCCTTTTCTGTTTCTTTTACTTTTATACTATCTTTTTTAAAGAAGCCGAATTCTTCTTTTAATAACTGTTTTAAATTTTGTTTTTCTTGTTTAATATCTTCTTTAATTTTTTCTTTGGCTCCTTTTCTATCATACTTAATCGTAGGATTATCAATTGGGCCTGACATTAAGATAAATACTGAGCGCCTGTTTTCAGGATCATTTTCTACTAAAGATAACTCCTCATCAAAATCCTTATTTGCTCTGGGTTTTTTAGCTAATAATTCGCTTAATAATAATTGGATATGATAATCTATTTGATTTTCGAAAGTATGTTTACCCCATAACTCTAAGTTAATAGCGTTTGATTTAATGGATGTTTTAGGAATAGTAATTACTCTATTTTTTATCTCAACGGCACTTTGTAAAGTGGAGAATTTAATGTGCCTTAACTCATTTACATCAACATATTTTGCTAAACTCTCAAGAGGTTTAAAGCCAATTAACTCTCCTCTTTCAATTAAGATGCTGCTCGTTAAATTAATACTATTTAAATCAACCTTTAATTTTTTATCCCAAGTTCCACTAAAATCAATATTAGCAGTTACAAAGCCTTTTAAATTATCATCTTTAATCGTGGTTTGACCAAAATTATTTAATTGAGTAAATAATTTTTGGATATTTAATTTACTTAAATCACAATCGGCAGATACTTTTAAATTATCACCACTAGCATCTGCAAAAGCATTTAATTTCACATCTCCATCAGTTGCATTTAAACTTAAATCTTTTAACGCCACTTTTTGATTCTTTAATAGCATATTGCCTTTGATATTATCTGCTACAAATTTGGCAAATGTTAAGTGCTGAACATTAACTGAGATATTAAAATCTAAATTAGCAGGAAGATTAATAGATGAATTTTCGCTTGACTTTCCTGCACCAAATAAAAAATCCTCTAACTCAATGTTATCACTTGTTACTTGAGCAATAATTGTTAATGGCTCTTTGGGATCAAACAAATAACTCAAGAAGTTAGGTAATTCGCCAACTAACAACACATCTGAATTACCCCTAATTAACTTTAAATTATAAACGTTCAAATGTCTATTATTTAATTCCAATTTACCTTCAGGAATATTAATATGTTTATCAGTTTGTTTAAAAGTTGCTTTTAAATCTGTTATCACAGCATCACCGTTAGCTTTAATACTCGGACTATAGGCATTAGTTTTCATTTCACTAATTAGTCCCTCTATTTCAGCATTCAAATTAATAGCGCCACTTAAATTCTCTAAAGTATCAATTGGATAAAAGGCTATTAACTCTTCTAAAGTGGTATTAGCCGTTAATTTTAATTTAAAATATGGGTCTTTGAAATTAGTTAACTCCATATCACCAGTAAACGTATTACTATTTAAATTAGCTGAAATATTTTTAAGTGTCAGATTACTTCTGTTCTCGTTTATGGTGATATTCCCCAATAAATTCACATTGGTTAAAGTGGTGTTTTTTTCTTTATACGTAATCGTAGCTTTTTTAATACCAAAATCGGATTTCAAAATAAAAGGTTGTCCGTTTTTGTAATGACATTCGCCCGAAGCGTAAAATTCTCCATCGCTTTCGTAATCATGTATTTGATTTTGAAACTTCTCAGGCAGTAATGATAAGGTTGATGAGATGTCTAAATTCTTTCCATTAAAATTAATATCAAGCGACTGAAGGCTATCTTTAATCACAAATGCACCATTACTCACTAATTGGGTGTAATTGATAGATGTTTCTGATTTCCTAATTGTATAGGTTGAACCCGTTACATCAAATTCGATGTCGAACTTTACATTTTTATTTTGAACATACTTTATTTTTTCTACCTGAAATAGATTTACATAAGCACTACCATCTGAAATTAAAGTATAATTATCTTCATTGAATTTGCCTTTAAAATTTAATTCTTTAATTGATGTATTCAATTTTATTTTATGCTTACTGTCTTTAAGTGAAACGTCTACATTTTTTAAACTAATTTTTTCTAATGCAAATTTTAAACTATCATTTCCTGTACTAGTACTATCCGAGTTCCAAACGATATAATTAGCATTTCCTTTTTTATCTACTTTTAAATGACATTGTGCATTTTCAAGTTCTATCTTTTTGATAGTGTAATTTTTATTAAATAAATCTTTAATATTAAACGCGAGTGATAGTCGCTCTGCATACAATAAAGTATCTCCTGATTTAAATTCTTTAGCATCCATGGCTGTAAGTTCTTTGAACTCAATAGCACAATCTGGAAATGATTTAACAATGGTTAAATCGATATTTTTTGGATCAATCCGAACTTCGGTCTTTAAATGTTTGTTTAATTCTTTGATGATAAGATTAACCACCTCTTCTTCATATATAAATACTAACGAAACGCCAATTCCAACAATAGCAATAATAGAAACAATCAACGTGATTATTAAACGTTTTAATAATCTCCAGAAACTTTTTTTCTTTTCTGGAATAGGTAGTTCAATATGTTCCTGACTTGTTTCGATACGATGAGCTTGTTTAAAATTTATCTAATAATTTTGTTATATATATTTTTAGCTACAAATTCGTTAAATTTTTTAGAGATAGATTCTAACTATCTCTGCAAAATTTGCCTCTTTTCGCTTAAAAATATACCATAACAATTCTTACAACATAAATTTAAACAGGCTCTGTAAATTTCCGCTTTATTGCTTGTTAATTTTTGCCAAATCATAGCTTTGTATAAACAATAGATTATTAATAATTAATAGCATAACGAAGCCATATGAGATTAAGTACAAGTAATTTTATATAACTATTAAAAAAATATGGAATTCGATTATTTTAGCTGGATAATATTACCCATTCTCATCTTTATCTCGAGATTAGGTGATGTGACGATGGCAACATTACGTCACATATTTATATCCAAGGGCTTTAAAAAAATAGTTCCAATACTTGGTTTTTTTGAGGTGTTAATTTGGCTAGTAGCTATGAGGCAAGTGTTTAGTCATTTAGATAATTTTGCTTGTTTTTTAGCTTGGGCAGCTGGCTTTAGTGCAGGAACCTATTTAGGAATGCATATTGAAGAGCGCTTGGCAATAGGTGTTCAAATCATCCGTATCATTAGTAATGAAGATATTTCCCTGCTAACTGATGCTCTAAAAAACAGACATCAAGGAATTACCATTGTTGATGGTCAGGGAGCTATGGGACCAGTAAAATTAATTTTCACAATTGTAAAGCGAACTGACAAAGCAGAAGTAATTGATTTGATTAATACACTTACCCCAAATGCATTTTATTCTATTGAAGACGTGAAGGGTTCTGAGCATGGTGTATTTACAGATGATGGAAAGACTTCAGCTGTAGGTAGGTTATTTACGATTAGAAAAGGGAAATAGATTTTATTTCCAAAACAACATTTTAGCTCCTAACAAAATGATGATGGCTCCAAAAATTTGTTTTACTGTTTTTTGATCTAAAGAAATAGCCAGTTTACTTCCAAAATAGCTTCCAAAAACAAAGGTTGAACAAATAATTAAAGCCGTTTTGTAATCAACATAACCTTGTTTGTGATAATTCATTACTCCTAAAATTCCAATAGGTAATAAAAACATAAATAAGGTAGTTCCTTGGGCTTGATGTTGTGTAAAACCTAAGAAATAAACTAATACAGGCACAATGATGATTCCTCCACCGATACCAACCATTCCACTTAAAAATCCAGCAGCTAATCCAACCGCTAATAAAATCAACACTATTTGTATGGTCATGGGCTTTTTGTTTTGCATCACATTAAAAAATAATATATCTATTCAAAATTTAGAATATCAAATCGTTTAGTTCCTTTTGAAATTCTAATTGGTATAGCAACAGACTTTAAACTATTACCTTGAAAATCTCTAATAACCTGATCTTCTAAAACAACAACACCCTTTATATCAACAACATTTCTTTTTATTATCCCTTGATCATCAATACTTGTACTTAATAAAACTGATTTTTCAGGATTGCAGGCCTCATAATCCTTTCTTGTAAATACATTTGGGTCGGGAAAATTCACTAAATTTTCTGGCTTGTCATAGTAAATAAAATTTAGTTTATCTGTGATTGCAAAATTTACAGGATTAGCTTCTGGATAAGCTGAAATTTTTGGAATAATTTTCATCCAATCAAACAAATTATTTTTTGTGTATTTAATTACTAAAATTTCATCTTTATAAATCGAAGCTGGATAATTATTATAACCGTTAATTTTATATTGATGTTGAGACACGAAATAATAGGAACCGTTTAAAAAAAACATTTTAGGAATACTCCATTTTAAAAAATTACCATATTTCTCTCTATTTGATAATAACTTATCTTCTATTGATGAGTCAATATATTGGAAAGTTTGATTTTTTAATTCCAATTGCTTAGAATCTACGACTACTAAATAAAATCCTCTCTTTGTATTATCAGCTATTTCTATTTCTCCATCAGAAAATTGGCCAAAACATAAAAAATCATTATTAATTATATCACACTTAACGCTTTCCAATGTTTTTCCTTTAGACTGTATTTCATATTGGGCAGCATATGCATTTTTGGATGAAGCTACACCTATTCC
>JBEIPP010000177.1:0-6370 GCA_040376995.1 Flavobacteriales bacterium | reverse complement strand
CCCATTTTTTTTATTTTTAAAACTAATAAAGCATTTGTAAACTTATTATTAAATAAATTTTGCTTTATACAAAGAGTCTTAAAGTCATTTTTTTAGTTATATATTAACACAATGTTAAGCTAATTGCTAATAATAACGTTATTTATTAATATTTATTTAACTTTAACCTCAATGTTTAAGGTTAAATTTGTAACAATAAAACAATATGAGTACAGATAATAGTTTATATAAAATTTTGCTTGTTGATGATGAGCAAGATATTCTTGATTTTTTAAGTTATAATTTAAAAAAAGAAGGCTTTGATGTTTATGTTGCCCTGAATGGAAGAGATGCGATTAATATTGCTAAAAAAGAAATTCCACATTTAATTGTTTTAGATGTGATGATGCCTGAAATGGACGGAATTGATACGTGTAGAGAAATTAGAGATATACCAAATTTAAAGGATGTAATGATTGCTTTTTTAAGTGCTCGTAACGAGGATTATTCTCAAATTGCAGGTTTTGAAGTTGGAGCAGATGACTATATCACCAAGCCAATTAAGCCAAGGGTTTTTATTAGTAGAATTAAAGCCTTATTAAGAAGATATGCCCCAGAACAGCAAAAATCTTCGCAAGTGGATTTAGGTGGGATTAAAATTGATAAAGAAAAGTATTGTGTATATAAAGATGATGTAGAAATAGCTTTTCCTAAAAAAGAGTTTAAGCTATTGTCATTATTAGCCAGTAAACCTGGAAAAGTATTTACACGTGAGTATATTTTAGAACAAGTGTGGGGAGATGAAGTTGTAGTTGGTGATAGAACAATAGATGTTCATATCAGAAAACTTCGTGAAAAATTAGGCGAAGATTATATTAAAACCATAAAAGGAATAGGATATAAATTTGAATTTTAAAAAATAGCTATAAGAAATTATCGCTATTTTTTTTGCTCTTGATAAGCTTTGATATACTCAGGCCAGCTAATTGTTTTGTATTTGTCTTCAGCGTAATATTTTAATATTGGTAGTAATGTTTTAGGGGTTAAATATGCATTTAAGGCATCTAATGTATTTTGTTTATCATCTAAAACTGCTATTGACGGAAACTGCAATCTATTATTAGTAGCTCTTAATGCAAAAGTATTTAAAGGGTAGCCATTTAATAAATTTTTATAACACTTTTCACCTCTAAACATAATGGTATCATTACTTTCTGCATCAAAATTTATTAAGTAAAAATGTTTATTGATGTAATTAGAAATGCTGGTGTCTTTTAAGGTAGTAGCATTTTGAACTTTACAAGAGTTACAGAATCCTGCATAAATATTTACTAATATTTTTTTTGTTTTCTTTTTTTGTAGTTTTTCAATTTCTTTAATGCTATATGAATTTATAATACCTTTCGTAAATGTGGTGTCATAAAATGTATTGTTAAATAGAGTAGCAAATTCTTCATAGGCTGTGCTTTTAAAAACATTTTCTACAGTATACACTAATAAGGGTTCTATCTTTTTTTCCTCTAAAAATCCTTGTGATAGTAAATTGTATTCAAAATTATTTGAAACAAAAATAGTAGATGGATAGCTTAAGCTATTTCCTAAAAATTTAATAGCTAACTCATGTGGTGTTTTAGGATTTGGAGAGGTTGGTTTGTAAATTTTGCCATTATACTCAATAGTATCTTTTGTTTCTGCATTAAATTTGATCGGATAAAAAAACTGATTAATATAACCTGCAATGTTTGGGTTAGAATAGGTGGTTTTCATCATGTGTTTGCACCATCCACACCAATCTGTATAAACGTCTATTAAAAAAGGTTTCGGTTGAGTTTTGTTAAGTTCTTGAGCTGCTTTAATAGTTAGCCATTTAACCAAACCTTCTTCTGATTGAGAAAAAGAAAATAGGTTGAAAAATAAAAGTAATGTAGTTATCTGAATGGAACGCATAGTTTTAACTTTAATAAATGCGATATAAAGATAAAATTATTCTTTGAAATTAATATGTTTTCCCATAGTACCTCTGAGCCTATACCAAAAACTTTGAGTTTCAGTAATTGGAGTAAAACTTTGTATTTTATGGGTTTGGTAATTTATTTCTGGCTCTAAATGTGGTAGTGTTTTTAAAGTATCAAAAATGACAGGTAAATATTTTAAATCTTTTATACGACGTTTTCCAAAACGATACGTCATACGAGTTTGAAAAGGATCAGTACATAAAGCAATTTTTTCGTGACCTAGTGATTTTGCTAATTTGTAGCCATACCATACATTTTCGGTACTATGTTGTGCTTTATCTTCAATAATAATATCCTCAGCAGGTACACCAAATTCAATTGCATACAGTTTCATGATTTGAGCTTCTACGTAAGGAGAATATACCGAACTACCACTCATGATTATTTTTTTTGTACTCCCATTTTTATATAAATGAATAGCCCAAAGTACCCTCATTTGCATGGTTCTATCCCACTTAGGCTCTAAAAAAGGTACTCCTGGCACAATAATAGCGTCGTATTGTTTATTTGCCGTTAATGCACGTTTGTTAAGTTTTTTAGCAGATGGCTGAAATAACATACATGAGCTAAAAAGCACAATAGATATAAAAAATAGTATTAATAATTTCATGGTTGTTTTGTTATATACGTAAACAGGGAATAAAAGGTTTTGTTTAATATTATTTTGATAATAAGTCCCATGTATGATCGCCTAACATTTTAACTGTTCCTATATATTGCAAAGTTTTAGGCATTTTGCCCCAATCTTCGGGACCAATTAGTAAAAGTTTGTATTTTTCTTCTTTAATATATAAATGGTAAGTATGTCCAATTAGTGGTTCAAATGATAAATCTGCTAAATATATTTTTTCAGATATTTCTATTCTTTTTTTCAATTCATTTGCTTGTTGCGCTAATAGTTCAACTTGTTTTTGAATTTGGTTCATCTGAATATTCGTTTGTTCTCTCATGGCAGTTAAAGACCGAGATTTTATTTTGCCATTATCTTCTGGTTTTATAACTATTCCTCCAACATGATGAGGATAGGGCAGTAAACCTGGATTTTCTGCTACTTTGTCTTTATCTATAGGGTTTATAAATTCCATTTATTATTCTACTCACTAATTAACATACACTAAATATAATAGCTATAACACTAAATAGCAAAGCTTGTTTAGTTTTTTGAACAAGAATGTGATAAATTAGCATTCTAGAATGTTGATTAAAAAGTTTGACTCATAAACAGGATATTTATTTTTATTTAAAAAAGCATTGGGGCTACGATTCATTTCGTTCTTTGCAACAAGATATTATTGAGTCTATTTTAAGTAATAAAGATACGCTTGCCTTATTACCAACTGGAGGAGGAAAATCAATTTGTTTTCAAATACCTGGTTTAGTAATTGGTGGAACTTGTTTAGTGGTTTCTCCATTAATTGCATTAATGAATGATCAAGTTCAAAATTTAAAAAATAAAGGTATTAGTGCTGTAGCTATCACATCTTCCATGAATTTAAAGGAAATTGATATTGCTTTAAATAATGCAGCCTACGGCCATGTACAGTTTTTGTATGTATCGCCCGAAAGAATTGAAAATGAAACCTTTCGCCAGCGATTATCTTATTTGCCAATAGGATTAATTGCCATCGACGAAGCGCACTGTATTTCGCAATGGGGTTATGATTTTAGACCAAGTTATTTAAAAATTTCGGAACTAAGAGAGTATTTTCCCTCAGTAAATATTATTGCTGTAACGGCAAGCGCTACTAAAGAAGTTGTAGAAGATATTCAGCTTAAATTAAATTTTAAAAGCCCAAACGTATTTCGTCAATCTTTCGAAAGAAAAAACATTAGATACGTTGTTCAGTTAGAAGAAAATAAATATGAGCGCTTATTAAAAGTGATTCATAACATTGGTGGTTCAGGAATTGTTTATGTTCGTAATAGAAAAAAAACTGAAGAAATTTGTAAGTGGTTAATAGAAAACAAAATATCATCTTCTTTCTATCATGCAGGCATTAATGCTAATGATAGAGCTACCATTCAACAAAATTGGATAGATAATAAATCGCAAGTAATTGTTGCCACTAATGCCTTTGGAATGGGTATTGATAAGCCAGATGTGCGTTTTGTGGTACATTTAGATTTGCCAGAAAGTTTAGAAGCTTATTTTCAGGAAGCAGGTAGAGGAGGAAGAGATGAGAAAACAGCTTATGCAATTTTGTTGTGTAATAACTACGATGTAGTTTCATTAAAAGAACAATATGAACAAAAAACACCAAGCATAGAAGAAATAAAGCAATCCTATCAAGCTATTTTTAACTTTTACCAAATCCCTGTTGAAAGCGGCGAAGGATTGTCGGTTAGTTTTGATATTAATGAAGTAACGCGTAACTATAATTTAAAACCTGTTACTCTTTATAATTCGATTAAATGTTTAGAGAAAGAAGGTTATTTTTCTTTTTTAGATGGTGGATATGAACCCTCGAAAGTAATGATGGCAATGCGAAAAGATGATCTGTATAATTTTCAAATTAAATATCCTAAATACGAACCATTAATTAAAGTATTATTAAGAAGTTATGGAGGTTTATATGAACAGTATGTGCAAATTAAAGAAAAAGATGTTGCTTATCGTGCCAAAATATCTGAACATGAATTATCACTACAATTAGATAATTTGCATAAGCAAGGAGTTATCTCTTTTATCCCTCAAACAACGTTACCTAAATTAATTTTTTTGCAAAATAGAATTAATTTAAAATTCGAGGGTATTAGATTAATTAATTACCCAATTTTAAAAGAAAAAGCGTTAACTCGTATCAATAGTGTAATTAATTACGTAACAGCTAAAAATATCTGTCGTAGTCGGTTATTATTGTCATATTTTAATGAGACTGATTTTAAAGATTGTGAATACTGTGACGTATGCATCGAAAAATATAAGCGAAATATGGAAACTGAAGAAGGATTAATTGAAAATATAAAAATTGAATTAACGAATCAATCTTTAAAGTTGCCAGATTTGTTGCGTAAATTTCAATCTATAAATAGTAAGCGATTAACTGATTTAATTAATAAATTAATTGATGACGATATTTTAGCAATTGATTCAGAAAAAAACATACATTTAAAATAATTTTATGTCAGCATACGGAACGTTGTATTTATTGCCAGTTGGGTTAGGAGAGTGTAACTTAGAAGATGTTTTGCCAAAACGCAATTTAGATTTAGTAAAAACGCTTACGTATTTTATTGCAGAAAACGCTAAAGATGCTCGTGGATTTTTAAAACAATGTGCTTATCCTGACATTAGTAGAGCGCAATTATCTTTAATTAATCAACACGTGAAAATGGAAGAATTAACTTTGTTTTTACAACCATTAATTGAAGGAAATAATATGGGATTAATGAGTGATGCTGGATGTCCTGGCATTGCCGACCCTGGCGCAGATATTATTAAAATAGCGCATAAAAAAGGAATTAAAGTCGTTCCATTAGTAGGACCAAGCTCTATAGTACTATCAATTATGGCAAGCGGATTTAATGGGCAAAATTTTGCTTTTAATGGTTACTTGCCAATTGAAAAAGTTGAAAGGGCTAAGCGCATCAAGGAGTTGGAGAGTATTTGTTTAAAAAGTAAACAAGCTCAATTTTTCATTGAAACGCCCTACCGCAACGGAAATATGTTTGAAGATTTATTAAAAACATTACAACCAAACGTTTTATTATTAGTCGCAACTCATATCACTTTAAATGATGAATGTATTCAAGTAAAGCCAATATCTGCTTGGAAAAAAAGTATTGCTCCAGAGTTTATCAAAAAGCCTACCGTATTTGGGATTTACCTCTGACACATCAACATTCATCTTGAATTTTTTATCGGACAAATAAGTTTTCATCACACCTGATGTGCCTAATTTTTATTTACCCGATTTTATTAAAAAAATTTATCTAATAATTTGATTTTCATACCACATATATTGCTTCACCACTACTAAATATTGTTTCAAGATGAAAAAACATTATAACTATTGTAGCAGCAGTTTGTTCAACAACACAATAGGTATTTACGCTTTTTACTTAATCATGTCGGCAATATCTTATTTGATAATTGGCTTTGAATGGACTGTTGTAATTGCTTTGGCTATTATATTATCTTAAAATAGTTTAAATAAGCCTAAAAAGAACCCTTTACTTTAAAGCTGAAATAACCTTTTTTATTTAGTTTTAACCCAGATTATGCATTAGGAATCGTAATGAGAGTTGAAAGCTTAATAAAACAGACACTTTTTTGACTGAAGCATAGTAACCACTATGATGAAGGAGAAAAGGTGGCAAAGCGTTCTGTTTTGAAGAGGTTTCAGCTCGTAATAGATTTTCTAATGCGTAATCTG
>JBEIPP010000146.1:0-7790 GCA_040376995.1 Flavobacteriales bacterium | reverse complement strand
TACGATTCCTAATGCATAATCTGGGTTTAATTAAATTACACAAAAAAAGGAGATGATTTTATCTCCTTTTTTTGTGATTAATAAAACAGCTTATTTTGTTACTTTTACCCTAATTCCTTCACTGTGGCTCGTAAATTCAGGAGCATACATACATTGGATAGTTGTAATCCCATTACTAAAATCTCCATAATGATTTACTACTAAAGGATATTCAAATACATAAGTTCCTTTATTTAAATAGGAAAAGAAAAAGTTAGTAGCCGCATCTCTAGTGCTTTCGTAATAACCTAATCCATCTTGATATTTATAACCACTAAACACATTGGTAGGTTCAAAACCTGAAGCTCTCATATCTTTCATGTGAACGTAGCTCATGTCTCTATCCACTCTTAATTCTATTCTTACTTTTATTTTATCTCCCAATTTTAATTTGGTGGCAGATGTGATAGGCTCAATAACAATACCACTAGCCGTGTTTTTTTGTAAGAATAATTGTTTCTTTAATTTCAAAGGAGTTTCGTGTGGTGTAATTTTATCTAATTGCTCAAAGTATTGCCAATACATAGCGCCATAACTTACACCCACATCTTTTTTCTCTACTTTTACTTTACCCATGTTATTAGGTTTTATATCTGAGCCTGTCCATGTTTTTTTGAAATAACCAGTTCCAGGCTCTGCATTTAATGATTTATCATTCTTTGGATCTAATTTAATATCACCTACTGTTATTTCTACATTAGGTTCAGTAGCTAACCAATCAGTTCCTTTTAGTAATAAAGCATATACCGCATCGGTTGTAGAGCGAGTTGTTCCCCAATGTTGAGTTTGTTTACTTTTTACTAACCAGGTTTTTAAATCATCCACTGATTTAGTGTCGTTATTAATTTCATCAAAAGCTTCAATCATTAACGCTTGCATTTCTATTGGAGCTTCGTACCAGTAATATCCGTAGTTTTCTTTCCAATACATTCCCATTTCTTCGCTGTTGATACTATTTTCTTTTAAAGACTTTAAAATATCTTTAGGCGTTTTTACATCATCATAACGATGTAAACTTAAAGCAATCATGCCTTGCATATAGCGACTGTTTTGTAGCCAATAAGTTTGTTCTTGTTTTTTGTAATATTCAAAGCACTCTTTGTTAGGTTTGTCTATATCAATATCTTTAAAATTACTACGCATATATAAATATTGAATAGCCATATAACTTAAATGATTTTCGGTTTTGTATTTTGGACTATATTTTTTCATCCATTCATATTCTTCTCTCATTCTATTGTCACAATACTTTACAGCTTGGGTAACCATACTCCATACTTCGCCATTTTCTCTTGTTTTAATCACACCTAATTTATCTAAGTGAGAAAAACCTGTAATAATATGTTGTGTGATATACCAATCATCTGGCCCGCCATCAAACCAAACAAAGCCACCATTTGGTGATTGTTTTTTTAGTAATTTTTTAAAGGCTTGTACTTGCTCATGACTCATTTTATTTAAATCAAATAATAACCCAACACGTTTTTTATTTTCACTTTCGCTTTTTGCTTGTAATACCCAGGGTGTTTCTTCAAGTACAACTGCTTTTAATTCTTGGTTTTTTTCAAGGTTAGATAAAAAAGCATAAGGACTTGAACTTTTCCATGAATCAAAAATAGCTTTGATTTTAGGTTTTGAATTAATCACATAAGTAGCTAAACTATTAGCATAATATCTTGCAAATGTTTGTTCAGCGCACTCATACGGGTATTCCATTAAATAGGGTAGGGCTTGTATAGCATACCACGCAGGATTAGCCGTGAACTCTAAAGTGTAAGAATGATTTTTTAATGTACTTGAATTATTATTTTGATTAATGAATTTAGTGAAGTTAAATTCTTTTGTTTGATTACTTCTAATAGGCATTGGCATACTTTCAGTCACTAACATGCGATTCGTTAAAACAGGAACTGCAGTTTCTTCTCCATCAGTAAAGTTTCCTGCTTTAGCCACTACTTTATATTTAATAGCAGAGTAGCCTTCTGGAACATGTAAATTCCATTCAATAGAAGTGCTTAAGCCTTTTTTAACAGAAAAGTCTCTATAACCAATAGTTGGAAAGTTACCATGCAATGCTTCTATCATACTTGCGGAAATTTCTTTATCCGTTAATGCATCGTATAATTTTAATTCGGCGTTACCTGTTAAATCTTTATCCGATAAATTAGAGACTTTGCTAATAAACGTGATATGATCGCCCTCTCTAAAAAAACGTGGTGCATTTGGTTGAACCATTAGTTCTTTTTGAGTAATGACTTCTTTTTCGAACTGACCAATTTTTAAATCTTTTGTATGGGCTAAACCCATTACTTTCCATTTAGTTAAGCTTTCAGGGACTGTGAACTTAATAATGATTTCTCCTTTTTCATTGGTTTGTAATTGAGGAAAAAAGAAGGCGGTTTCATTAAAGTTTGAACGTGCTTTTACTGTTGATAAATCAGTTTGTTTATTTGCTTGTTCTTTACCCTCTTTTTTTGAATAATCTGAAGATGTAATTGTTGTTACTGTTTTGAAATTTCCATCTTTATCTTCCGCTTTCTTTTCACTTTCCTCCATGTTTTTCATCAACTTAGGAGCTGCCGCACTTTTGGTTTGACTAACCGACATTTCATCTGCTACCATTCCCGAAGCTTCCGAAGCGGGGAAGCCTGCATTGCCGTCGCCTTTTTCATAACTTTCGTAATAGTAATAGTTGTTGTAAAAACTTAAACCAAAGTAATTTAAAGCATCATAATAACGAGATGGCATCGATTGATAATCAGATAAAATTTCATTAAACTCTGTTGAGTTAGCAATTTTTGCTAAGCTAGACGTCCAATACAAACGCGCATAGTAGCTTTGATAAATATTAAAATACCAATTATTTTCTTTGAATACATCTAATGATGCATCATACATGGATGCAACCATTTCCGCGGCTGCTTTTTCGCCTTTCTTATCTTTTAAAATTAGCTTCCATTCTTCTGCTTGGCCTGGTAATAATTTATTTCGAAATGTTTCAAATTGTATATCAAGTTCTTTGTTTGTGTATGGTACGGTAACAATATTATTTCTTGTGTAAATTCGATTGTATTTAATGAATGTGGTATGAAAAGCAAAATTACCTCTATGTATTTCTTCTACTAATAGTTCATTTGCTTTCATAGAAGCAGGTATTGTTTTTATAGAAGTTGCTTTTCCTGAATTTTCCTGTTCAAATAAATAGTTAACATTTGGATAGCCTGAAGCTAATATATAATCAATTTTTTCTCCTGGTTCAGCTTTTGTTTTAGGATAGTAAAACCATTCTGCTACTTGTTCTGGAATAATATTTGAATTTTTATTGAATACGGTGATATATTCAAAAGCTTTAATATCTTCTCCAAATTTATCTTTGCAATTAGCTTCTATCACATAAACACCTGGCGCAAATGATTTTAATTCGGTTGATAAATCATATTCTTTTTTAGAACCGGTATCAAATTGTTTTTCTAAGATTTTAATTCCCTTTTCCCATTTATATTTATTGGTTTCATCTGCATATAAATCATTCGGGAATGTTTTATAGTAGTCTTCTTTGCTTAAACTATGTCTATCAGGTTGAGCCCATAAACGGCTTCTAAATACTTTTTGAGGTTGTTTTAGTTTATACATCGCAAAAGAGCCTTTGGTATTTTCATCAACACCATTTAAGTTAGTTGTTGAAATTCGTATTGGTTTAGTATTATTGATTTCAATTATATCATCGCTTGAAATAGATAATTGTAAAGCCTGATAACCTATAGTTACATTTGTTTGGGTGCTATGTGTTTCTCCATTTATATCTGTTACATCAGCTTTTACTTGGTAATTATAAGTTGCGTAACTTGTTTTTGAAACTGATTCATCTGGTAAGGCTTTAAATTTAATAACATAAGCTCCAGTATCATTAGTTACAGTTTCTCCATTGGTGATTTCAGTTTCCGAAGAACTTCCATAGTATGGTTGGTACCACCAATACCAATAAGGATAATTTACATTTCTGACTACGCGGTATTTTACTTTAGCTCCATCGATGACACTGCCAGCGTATGCTTTAGCGGTTCCAGTAACAGTTACTTCATCATTTAATTTATAGCTTCCTTTTACTGGTGTAAAATCAGTCTCAAATTTCGGACGTTTATAATCTTCAACAGAAATATAAACATTGCCATGATTATCGGCAATGTGCATTTGTCCATTTAATCCGTTTTGAGGTACAATAAAAGAACCGCTAATTGTTCCAAATTCATTTGTAGTGAGTTCTAAAGAATTTACTTTTTGATTGTTGACATCATAAAAAGTAATAGTAACAGGATAATTTGTTTTTAATTGATGATTTTTTTTGTTAACGGATTCAAGAACGATAGATTTAAAATAAACAGTTTGTCCTGGTCTATAAATAGCTCTATCTGTATATATAAATGATTGAACGAGGGTGTAATTAGTTTCATTTGGTTTATAGGTGTAATAGTTATTATTGTTAAAGTATGAATCTGATCCATTTATAAATTCTACAAAAAATTGCCTTTCATTTAAAGCATCAAAACTAATATTTAAAAAACCTTTATCATTAGTTTTATAAGTAGGACCTTTTTTGATAATGTATTCTCTTTCTTTATAGTCATAATGTTCAAACCAAACTTGTGCAGTGATGTTTTTTAACGCTTCGCCTGTTTGGCGGTGTAATGCGTAAAAATCATAAGAACCATCGTCTTTTCTTCTTTCCGTGCTAGTAATATCAGAAATAATACACGTACTGTAAGCTGTCATATTATTATTGTATTTAAAATCTTCGGTTAATGAATTTAGAATTACATAATTACCAGAGGGTAATTCAGGCAATTTAATTTCTGTATTATGAGATTGAAAATCACCATCATTTTCAATTTCTTGTGAGAAAGTAGTTACTTGAGGAAAACTCTTTAATTTCTCATATAGCTCTTTTCCATATTTTTTTCTAAATAAAACTCTTAATTCTTGGCTAGATGTTTTTACGATTTTAAAATATATTTTATTCACATTTTGAGAAGTTACTAAAGCTCTATATGGCTTATTAGGCTCATTAACTTCTTCAATTGTGAGATTGTAAATTTTAGTATTGATAGAACTAATTAAGTTTTTACATTCTATTGCACCGAATGAAGTCGGAAACTTTTTAATAGCAGATTCGCAAACCTCTTTAGCTATTTTTTTATACCATTTGTAGTTATCGCCTTCTAATGGTCTGTATTCAGAAGCCTTTTGTAAATACCAATTGGCTATACGAGAATCAATTTCGGTAACACGTAGGTTTTGAGTAAATTTTGTTTGTAGAGCTTTTAATGAATTAAAATATAGAGTGTCTTTTTTTTCATTTTGAGAATTGTTGTGGATATAATCTAATCTTAGTAATTCTATATCAATTAATGCATTTGGATCTTCATCATTTTTATGAAACTGAGTTAAATCCTGCATTAACTTTAATGCATAGTATTTTGTTTCTAATGAATCAGATGGATTTACAATATTTGTATTTAAGAAATCAGTATAAGGTTTTAAAAACTCCTCATTATTAACCGTAAATTGATTTGCAGGTCGAGAAACGTCAACTTCAGAACTCATGAAATAACTTAAAGCACGATGTCCTATAAAATCATACAATGATGGGCGCCATTGGCGACATTCGGTAGTGCCTTTTTCTAATATAGCATCATATAGATCAATTTTAGTTCTTTTTAAACTATCCGTATTTTCTAAAGAAGCTTTGTAGTTAGAGATTATAGCATAATTAATGGCTTTTAAATCCCAGGTTTCAATATCATCATTTTTATAATTAATAGTAGTGCTTCTATCATAAAATTTCCAACGGTTATTTTGAAAATACTGGTTAAAAGCATCCGCTAAAATGCTTTGTAAAACAGGTTTTATTGGAAATTTAGCAGCATTAGCTTCGTCGCGTAATTTAAAAATTGATTTTTCTAAAGAAAATTCTTCTTTATAACTTTCAAACTTCATACGATGCAAAATAGCTTTTACAAATTGAGGTGCGTTATTCTCTGTTTTTGCTTTACTATAAATGCCATTTACTATTTTTAATGCAGATTCTGTTAAACCTTTATTTTCGCAACTATCTACTCGTTTCCAAAGTTTTTCATAGCTATCGCCTTTATTAAAACTTAGTAAATTTTCGTTATTTTTTGTAAAGGTATTTGAGAAAAATCCCAAAGAAATAAGTGCTGTTGCAATAAAAAGAAGAGCAACAGTCGTAATGTTTTTTAGCGTCATAAAATTGATATTTAGTATTTAGATGCATATTAAAGGTTATTCCATAAATACTTTTGAAATTATTCTGTTTTTTACTCTGGGGCTTCCATATTCCATGCAGCCCATTCTTCTTTACTTGGGCCGTAAACTCCAGGGACTTTTAAATTGTTTAGTCGCATTAAAGTTGTTAATTGCCCTCGATGATGAGCTTCGTGTTTTATTAAAACGGTTAATACAGTGCCTTTTTTCCATTTGTCGCCATACATTTCCACTTCTTCCAATAAAGATTCATCAGTCCATTTTTCGGATACTTCTTTCAATACTGATTTTGCTGCCGTTTCGTAGGTCTTACAAATTGCTTTTATATCGTTTAAGGGTTCCGAATGTTCTTCTGGACAATCAATTGTTAAACCGGCTTTACCCATCATTTCTCCTAATGTTATGGTAATATGCCAAACCAATCTTTGTATAGATCGAATAGAATCGTTTTGTTTTACAAGCAAAGCTTCGTCGGTAATGTTATTGAATACTTTTAATGTTGTTTCAAATTCGTAGCCGAATGATTCTTTAAAATCTTCTATTTTTCTAAACATAAATTTATTTTTTATAAATATCCTTTTATTTTGTAGGTTAAATAACCAACCATTTCGTGTAAAATGAGATTAAGACTCCAAACAGCTTCTGTATTTGGAATAAAACAATAATCAAATTCAAATTTTCTAAGTCCTGTAATTTTGTTAGTAACATAAGGAGTTACATTTTTATAACCTGCCTTTTCAAAAATTGCTAATGAGCGACGCATGTGAAACGAAGAAGTAACGAGTAAAATACTTCCTTTAAATTGAAGACTGTCTAAAATACGTTTAGTGAAAATGGCATTTTCGTAGGTATTTTTCGAATTATTTTCGATAATGATACTACTATCAGGAATTGTAATATTTTCAAGATATTTTTTTATATATTCTGCTTCTCTATGTTCGGGATGACTAATACTTCCAGAACCTCCAGTAATAAGAAGTTTTGTGACACGTTTTTTGTGATATAGTTCTAGTGTTTGAAAAAGTCTATCTCCACTGCTGTTAAAATCAAAACGTTCTTGTCGTTCATCAATTCTCCCCATTCCACCAAGTACAATAGCTAAATCATATTTGGTCTCTTTTAAATAAATATCATCATCACAATATTCCCATGCTCTCACTAATTCATCTACTATAAAAGAATTTGAAATCACATACATAAACACGCTAAGACCCAATACCCATTTTTTATAGGGTGTATTCCATAGTTTTTTTGTGAGATAAATTAATCCGAAAAATAACCATGTGTATGGCGCTATAAGGAATGCTAGGATTTTAGAAAATATAAAAAACATGATACTAATTTAGTTATTTTAAGTACATAGATACATAGTTTTTAATAGTATTATTTTACAGGAATAAGCAGAGATTTATACATATAATTGAATCGTCGCTTCAAATATATGTTTAATTTTGTAGCCTTTATCACAT
>JBEIPP010000234.1:0-3797 GCA_040376995.1 Flavobacteriales bacterium | reverse complement strand
GCTGAAACCTCTTCAAAACAGAACGCTTTGCCACTTTTTCTCCTTCATCATAGTGGTTACTATGCTTCAGTCAAAAAAGTGTCTGTTTTATTAAGCTTTCAACTCTCATTACGATTCCTAATGCATAATCTGGGTTAAACCTTTTATTTTTTGCTGAGTCTTAGATACAAATAAGCAAAAAAATTAACTCAAAAATATAACTTATGAAAACGAGACAATTAACATTAGGACTTACTTTATTAGCTATTGTAGGTTCCGCTATTTTTTCTTCATGTAGAAAAAGAGATAAGGAGGAGGTAGATAAAGATACTTCTTCTGCTTCAGATCAATCATTAGCGTCAACTACAGTGAATGATATGACCAGCATTTCGGATGAAGCAGGTAAATCTTACGCTATTTCAAGTTTTAGAACCGAGAATACAGATGGTTTGTTAAATGCACCTTGTGCTTCGGTTACAGTTGATACGCTTTCAGCTGTTAGAACAATTACGGTTAATTTTGGCTCTACTAACTGTTCTTGTTTGGACGGTAGAGAAAGAAGAGGATCTTTAGTCATCTCTTTCACAGGAAGATATAGAGACTCTTTAACAGTTATTACTATTACACCACAAAATTATTTTGTAGATGATAATCAGGTGACAGGCTCTAAAACAATTACCAATAAAGGACATAATGCGGCCCATCATTTAGTTTATGACATCAGTGCCAATATTCAAATAATTAAAGCAAATGGTGGTGGTACAATTTCTTGGCAAAGTAATCGTCAAAGAGAGTGGATAACAGGAGAAAGCACTCCGTCTTGGTCTGATGATATCTATTCAATTACAGGAAGTGCAAGTGGCACAAACGCAAGTGGCAATACCTTTACATCAGTTATTACTTCACCATTAATTAGAAATATGGCTGCCGGTTGTCGTCGTCACTTTACCCAAGGTGTTTTAGAACATACTCCTGCTGGAAAAGCAACCAGATACATAGATTATGGAAATGGTGCATGCGATAATAAGGCTACAGTTACAATTAATGGTAATGTATACGCTGTTACCTTGCCCTAAATATTAAAGTTTTTAAAGTTTTAAAGGTCGGAACTAATGGTTTCCGACCTTTTTTGTTAATAAACGATTACTTTTTAATATTTTTTAAAGAATATGAAGCTAAAATATTTAGTAATATTGTGCTATGTTGTACAATTGGAAAATAGCTTTTGCAAATAAACATTTTAGAAATAGATTTATTATTTCTTTAATAGTGGTTAGCATTATTTTGACTGGTTTTGCATCTTTATTAGCATATATCGAAACCCGTCAGGGACATACTTTTTATGACCCTATTTTAAATTTTATAAAACCAAGAGACGTTTCAGATTTTATATTTTTTGTAACGTATCTTACGGCAATGGTTGGTATCATTTACTCAATTATTTCTCCCTACCGCTTTTTACATTTAATGCAAATGTATGGTTCATTAACCTTATTAAGAGTAATTACTTTGTTTTTTGTACCTCTTGATCCTCCGGCAGCTCTAATCCCTTTACGTGATGCGTTTTTAACCCATACGTTTTATGCAGGTAGCGAAAATTTAAAAGATTTGTTTTTTAGTGGTCATGCTGCTACATTATTCTTGTTTTTCTTTTTTGCTAATAATAAAGTGTTAAAGGCATTGTTTTTAGTTTCAGCCTTGGCGGTGTCGGCAGGTGTTGTTGTTCAGCATGTGCATTATAGTTACGATGTGATTGCAGCTCCTATTTTTGCTTATATTGCTTACAGAGTCATCACTAAATTCTCTAAGCATTACTATAGCGAAGTTCCTCAGCAGCTTTAAACAAAGTGTTGTATAAAACATTTTTGGCTTAGTTTATTTTAAATTTGATTTCGTGGTATTTTCACTATGTGAGAACTTCATTAAAATATTCATTATTTAGTATTTGTTTCTTTTACATGTTCTCTTGTAAACATCAACAATCAACTACCAAATCTTCAGATTCTTCTAGTAAGACCACTAGTTCCATTAAAAAAAAGTATGCTGAAAAATTAGCGGTTTCAGAATCTGATATTAAAAATGAAAAGCTATATCTGTTTATTAATGATTGGTATGGGGTTAAATATAAATACGGTGGAAAAGATAAAGCAGGCATCGATTGTTCTGGATTAACTGCAGCTTTGTATTTAGCGGTTTACAAAAAAACTATTTCTAGCAATACAAAAGATTTGGTATCAGAAGTAAAAAAAATAAAAGAATCTGATTTAAAAGAAGGTGACTTAGTATTTTTTAATACCAATGGAAAAAGCATTTCTCATGTTGGTGTCTATCTTCAAAATCATAAATTCGTTCACGCGTCTACCAAAAAAGGAGTTATGATTAGCGATATGAATGAACCCTATTTTAAGCAGACTTATGTGAGTTCAGGAAGAGTAAAGTAATTAGCAATCTTTAACGCTATACTATCAAAACTCATCTGTTAAAAACAATCCATTTTCGTAAATTTAAAAGAAGCTAATCATAGTAACTTAACATCATGATTAAATTTCTTTTTAAAGCTTTGGTTGCCTTTTCAATACTGGCAATTATGGCATTTGTATCTAACACGCAAAAGCCTAAATCAGGACCTGATTTTTTACAATTAGAATCACGTTGGGTTGATTCTGTTTTTAATTCGTTAAACTCAGATCAGCGTTTGGCTCAATTATTTATGGTTGCAGCATACAGTAATAAGGATATGAAGCATGTTGCTGAGATAAGAGAGTTGGTAGAAAAATATAATATTGGTGGATTAATTTTTATGCAAGGAGGTCCATACCGCGAAGCTAAATTAAATAACTATTACCAAAGTAAAGCTAAAACACCTTTATTAATTTCAATTGATGGCGAGTGGGGCTTAGCCATGCGTTTAGATAGTACGCCTAAATATCCTCGTCAAATGACTTTAGGTGCCATTAAAAATGATTCGTTGATTTATTACATGGGAAAACAAATTGCACGCGAATGTAAAAGAATGGGTATTCACGTGAATTTTGCGCCAGTAGCTGATGTCAATAATAATCCTTTAAATCCAGTGATTGGTATGCGCAGTTTTGGAGAAAATAAATACAATGTGGCTAATAAAGCTGTCATGTACATGAAAGGCTTGCAAGCTGAAGGTGTAATGGCTAATGGAAAACATTTTCCAGGACATGGAGATACAGATAGTGATTCGCATAAAACATTACCAATTATTAGTGCATGCAAAGAACGAATGGATACTTTAGAGTTATATCCATTTCAACAATTGTTCGACCAAGGTTTATCAAGTATTATGGTGGCTCATTTATTTGTACCATGTTATGATACTACTAAAAACACAGCATCAACTTTATCACCTTATATCGTTCAAGATTTATTGAAAAAACAATTAGGTTTTCAAGGATTGATATTCACCGATGCCTTAAACATGAAAGGGGTTGCTAGTTTTTATGATCCGGGAATGGTTGATGTAAAAGCTTTATTAGCAGGTAACGACGTATTGTTATTTGCCGAAAATGTTCCTAAAGCGATGGAGCAAATTAAATTAGCAGTTAGTAAAGGACAAATAACTCAAGAAGAGATAGATGCACGTTGTAAAAAAATATTGAAAGCTAAATTTTGGTGTGGATTAAATAATAAACAATATGTGAGCCCTAAAAATTTATATGAAGATTTAAACACCAAAGAATCTTTTGCAATAAATACAAAGTTGGCTGAAGCTTCTGTGACTCTTTTAAAAAACGCCAATGCTATATTGCCAATACAACGTTTAGATACGATGAAGATAGTAGAAGTAT
>JBEIPP010000147.1:0-7714 GCA_040376995.1 Flavobacteriales bacterium | reverse complement strand
GCTGAAACCTCTTCAAAACAGAACGCTTTGCCACTTTTTCTCCTTCATCATAGTGGTTACTATGCTTCAGTCAAAAAAGTGTCTGTTTTATTAAGCTTTCAACTCTCATTACGATTCCTAATGCATAATCTGGGTTTAACTTCGCCCGATAGAGCTATCGGGATGTGTTTGTGCTGTTCGCAACATGGTTATTTCATAATAAATTATGTGGCCCTATGAAATCAGCAATTATTAAATACTTAATTAGTTAATAATTGTTGGTTGGTTTATATATAGTTAATTGGCTTGTTTTATGTATTTAAGTAAAAACGAAATTTCGAAAATGGTAAAAATTAAATACTGAATCATAAAATGGCAAGTGAATGCTAATGCTTGAGGTTTGTTTATTAAGGAGTAAACAAATACAAAAACCATACACACTAATAGTCGAGCCATGCCCATGGCTGATGTTTTAAATACAAATTCTTTTGATTGGTTATCACCTTTTATTAATAAGGCATTTATACCTAATGTGCTTAATGCAAAAAAAAGGGTTGGAATCCAAAAATGATTTGTGCTAAAGTAACGGTTGGGAATTTGACTCAAGCCATATGATAATAATAATGAGCCAAGACAAACAGTAATAAATTGTATGAAATATTTTTTTTGATTTTGCATTTACTTACTTGGCTTTATAAAATCTTTTAAAACGACATACATCGCCACAGCAATTGATAGTAAACTTAAAATGATTGTAAAAACAGGAGTTGTGTTTTTATAATACTCATCAAGTTTATAACCGCCATAGCAACCGCCTGCAATGATAAGGGCCATTTGAATTCCTAGAGCACTATATTTAGCATAGGAATTAAGCTGTTTGGGTTGTGGAGTCTCGTTTTTCTTTTGCATTAACAATGTTTTTTACTACAGCGCCCATGTTACAAGTACCAGTAAATGTTGCGTTTGGTTCAATTGAAATTTTTCCTGTAACAATATCACCCAAAAGCTTTGCACTAGCTTTTAGTGCAAGTAATTCGGTAACATTTACTTTGCCGTGAATTTCCCCTAAAATATCTGCATTTTGGGACACGATATTTCCTTCTATTATGCCTGACGGGCCAACAACTAATTTTCCTGAAATAGAAATGTTGCCTTTTAAAACTCCGTCAATTCTAAAGTCACCATTTGAATTGATATCACCAGTTATGGTAGTTCCATTACCGATTTTATTAAATGTTGCAATTTCAACTTCTGTATTGTTGTTTGATTTTCCGAACATAGTCTTTGTTTTAAAATTACGAATATAACAAATTACTTCTAAAATTTGTAATGATCGTGATAAAATGGTTTATAATAATTAACTTGTTTTTTTCTATATAGTTTAGGAAGATTGTCAGCAGAAATTGCTATTAGAGTAAACATGTCAAGTTTGATTTTGCCAGAAAACACGGTTTTATCTTTGCTTAAATTATTAATATACTCTAATGCTTCTTTTGCATTTTTAAATGTTTTCACATTTGTTATTTGATCTGAGCTTCCAAATAAACTACTAGATATGCTTAAATTTGCGTTGCTATAATAAGTATCATTAAAATCGGCTAATGCCGATCTGAATCCATTAGCAATGACTGGATCATCAGAACAAATGGCAACAATTAAATGAGGGGAATTTAAATCTAAGCTAAATGTATCAGCTTTATTCGCAGCAACAGTCGTTTCATTAGGATGTTTTAGGTTATATAAAACTTCTAAAATATCTTGAGCTTGTTTTGATACAGGATCTTTAGGATAATATATTTGCACTTGTTTTAAAGCAATTTCTAATGAATCAGCACCTTTTAGTTTACCGATACACATTGCTTTAATAAATGAAAATTTTGGGGCAAAATCATTCTTTCCAAATTTTATTTCAGCTTCATTACATTTACTAAAAGCATTAGTATAATTATTCAAAGAATAGTCATTATATGTGGCTGTATAAAACAATTCTACCTCTCCTTTTTGAGCATTTTTTTCAGATATGTATTTTGGATTTTTAATAATTTGAGCGTATTCACTATTAGGATATTCATTTAGTAATTTATTTTTATAGTAATCAGTTTGCGACTTATTTTTAACCGATTCAAAAATTCTGTACAATTGAAAGTATGTAGACAATCTATATTTATGGTCTGTATATCGTGTGTTTAATTCTTCAAATGCAGAAATTGCTTTTTTGTTGTTATTTAAATCATCTTTATATGTGCTTCCTAGATTGTAATAAGCATCAATAATTTTTTTATCTGATTTTTGTATTAAAGAATCAGTTAGTGGTAAATCAGCTAAATAATAATCTACAGTTTTTTTATTAGATGTAGATTTAGGTTTGCTATTAGCTACTACAGAACCAACAGAATCACTAGGACTTGATTGATTATCAAAACTTAATGCTTTCTGACTTCTTCTCCAATTGTCTTCTAATTTTCGATTACCCCATTTTTTTATAAAGTCGTTTAACCCAAAGCTTAAAGTGGTTTGATTATAAAAATACCAATCACCTTTTGCTCCAGCACTATTTAAATTTGGCATTCCATTATTTGGTAAACTAGAGGTATTATTATTTGGATTTGAGTTTTGTGCTAATAAGGCATCAGTTTCTTCTTTCTTTCTCTCTTCATCATTCTCTATTTTTTTAATCATTTTTTCAATAAAACGAGTGCGATCATCTACAGTCATTTTTGCCACACGCTGTAAACTATCTTCTCTTTGTATAGTTCTTATATATCCAATAAGGGTTTCAAGTGTTTCTTTACGTTTACTTATAATTTTATAGTCCTTATAATCTTTAGGTAAAGTAATCATTGTACTATCGTAGTATGCGCCAGCAGAAGTATAATTAGCTTGCTCAAAACTAATCTCACCTAATTTTAAGTAAGATAAAGCTTTTTGTTTAGGATTTTGTGTACTTTTTTTTACTGACAATTTATAATTTGCAATAGCTAATGCTTCGTTTTTTTCTTTTTCAAAAATTTCGCCTAAAGTGTAATAAATAATATCTAAGTATTCAGTGTTTTTAACATCACGAGTCATTTTTGTTAACTCTCTTTTTAACTTAGCAAGATTCCCAGATTTAACGTCAAATAAACGAGCTTGTTTCATTTTTGCATGAAACACAAATTCATAATCTGGTTTTAAAGAAATTACTTTTTGGTAATATTGAATAGCTTTTCTATTATCTTTTTTCTCTTCAAATAATTGTGCTAAAATAAAAGAATATCTAGCTCTAGTTTTTTTTGATGGACGAGTTTTTATAACAGATAATAAATTGGCAAACGCACTTTTTTTATTAGGCTCACCACCTTTTAATGCGATTAATAAAGCCGCTTCTGCTTCTTTATAGAGGCCTCTTTTTATATAGTAATCTGCTTGAACGGCTGGTAATTCTTTGATGGCGTATTTAGATATTTTTTTTTCTTCCTTAAGCATACTGATAATAGGTTCTGCTTGTGAAGGTGCTCCAATCTCATTATATGATCGCGCTAACCAAATCATTGCTTTATATTTATCCCTTGATTTGTAACTTCTGATAACGTATTCAAAAGCTTCGATACCAGAGAAAAACTCTCGTTTATAAAAATGCGAAATACCAATAACATTCCAGTTATTATCAATCCATCTGCCAGCTGTTGTTATCTCATAGATTCTTTTTTTATCCTTTATTGTGTGACGTTGAATACAATTAGAAGATTTTTTAATAGCCTTATCAAATTCTGGAAAAGTGGCTTTGGTGGTTTCATTAGTAGGAACTAAAAAAACCGGTAATAACCTATCATAATCATAATTATAACTAGTTCTAATTTTTTCTTCACCTTCTTTTATGCTTTCAATAGCATAATAATAACCATTAAAACGAGCTGTTAAATTATGATAACCTCTATGAATAAAGGTGTTTTTATTTGTTTTACATCCAGATAGTAGGATTAAAAAAATAAAACAACTTAGTGTATATGTATATAGTGATTTCAAAAAAATGCTTCAAAAAATAAGGTAATAACGTCAAAATCGTAAATTTAGTATATTTTTGTATCGTACGTATGTCTGAAACCAAAAATAGTCGTTGGAAAATATTTACCGATCAATTACGGAATAAATACCGTTTGGTAATATTAAACGATGATTCTTTTGCCGAAAAATTCTCATTACGACTTTCTCCACTTGTGTTAATTATCTTATTAGGCGTTGTTACTATTGTAATGACTACTCTAGTTATTAGTTTAGTAACCTTTACACCTTTTAGGGAATACATTCCTGGCTATGGAAATGTAGATGATAGAAAAGACATAATTATTTTAAGCGCAAAAGCTGATTCTTTAGAAAGCACATTAGCTTCAAGAGATTGGTATATTAATAATTTATTGAATGTGTTTTCAGGAAAAACAGAAGGAAGAACAGCAAAACCAGCAAAAGATTCAACTGGTAAGTATGCTAATATCGACATTAAACCTAGCGAACAAGATATAAAACTTCGTAATGACATAGAAAACAACAAGTTAGAATCAACTAGTGATAAAGTTTCGGCTAATAAACTAAATGATCTAAGTAATTTTTTCTTTTTTACACCACTTAAAGGAGTAATTACTACATCTTATAATATACGTGAAGAACATTTTGGAACAGATATCGTTTCTAAAGAAAACGAATTAATTAAAGCAACCTTAGATGGAACTGTAATTTTTGCGGGATTTACTCCAGATGATGGCTATGTTACTCAAATTCAACACAGTAACAATATAATAAGTGTATATAAACATCAATCCAACATAATTAAAAAAGCTGGCGATTATGTAAAGGCAGGAGAACCAATTGGTGTTGTTGGCAATACAGGGGAAAACACTAACGGACCTCATTTGCATTTTGAGTTGTGGTATAACGGTTTTGCGATAAATCCTCAAGATTACGTAGTGTTTTAACATTAAGCGATTTAAATTGGTAGAATCTGAAGTTTCTTTGGTTAAAACTTAAAAAAAATTTCGCTTTTGCCAATTTATCCATACATTTGCACCCGAATTTTAAAGCTTACAATACCTTTTTTCGTAATGACTAGTAAAATTAATACATTCAAGAAGTTTTCAAGCATCTGTTTAGCGGTGTTTGCATTGTTAATAGGGTTTTCTAATAATTTAGCAGCATCTGAGCCTCAAGAACATGAAGTTACAGAAGCTCATGTTGGAGAATCTGTTCATCAAGTTTCACATGAATCAACTGGCCCAGTTGATATTACAAAAGTTGCTTTTGAGCATATTTTAGATAACCATTCATGGCATTTTTGGGGTGAAGGCCACGAATCTGTTTCTATACCTTTGCCTGTTATCCTAAAAGGAAATAATGGCATTTCGTTTTTTATGTCTTCAGAGTTTCATCATGATAACCAAGGTACTGTAGTTGTTGAAAAAAACGGAGAACGTTTTGTAAACTTTGAAGAAAAAATCTATTACGCAAATGCAACTCCAAACGAATATGGTCAGTATCTTAATTTAATAGTAGATGAGAAAGAAGTAAGTGTTTCCAATGATTCTCCTTTAGATTTTTCTATTACTAAGAATGTTGCTCAAATGTTTATTTCTGTTTTTGTGATTTTGTGGATTTTTATGTCTATTGCCAAAGCATACAAAACACAAGGAGTTACATCTGCACCCAAAGGCAAGCAATCATTTTTTGAGCCATTAATCATTTTTGTACGCGATGATATTGCTAAAGGAAATATTGGGCATGGTTCTGAAAAATATGTTCCTTATTTATTGACTGTTTTCTTTTTAATTTTAGTGAATAACGTATTTGGTTTAATTCCTATTGGAGCTAATTTAACAGGTAACATCGCATTTACTTTGGTATTATCAGTTGCCACTTTAATTATTACAAACATTAATGGAAATGGAAATTACTGGCACCATATTTTTATGCCTCCTTGTCCTTGGTGGTTATATCCAATTATGATTCCTATTGAAGTTATTGGTATTTTAACAAAACCATTTGCCTTAATGATTCGTTTATTTGCAAACATGAGTGCTGGTCATATTATTGTTATTTCATTAGTGGGTTTAATATTTGTATTTAAATCAGCAATGATTGGTTTTGTTGCCGTACCATTTGCATTATTTATTGATATATTAGAGTGCTTAGTAGCATTTTTACAAGCGTTTATTTTTACAATGTTAACTGCATTATTTATTGGGTCGGCTGTTGCTGATCATAATGAAGACGGGGTTCACAATAGTGATGATAAAGCAATGGAATCAGCAGGACATTAAAAGATAAGAACAATTAATAACCAATAAAAACAAAGTAAAATGACAGGAAGTATCGCAGCAGTTGGCGCAGGATTAGCAGTAATCGGTGCTGGCTTAGGAATCGGAAAAATTGGTGGAAGTGCAATGGAAGCTATTGCTCGTCAACCTGAAGCAGCGCCAAAAATTCAAACTGCAATGATTATCGCAGCAGCCTTAGTAGAAGGTGTTGCTTTATTCGGTGTTGTAGTTGCTTTAATGTCGAAGTAATCTTCAAAAAACAAACCAAAGCTATTACGGTTGGTAATGGCTTTGGTTTAAATTAATTTTATTTGGTAAACAAAAAGAGTACAACTAAAAACAATATAAAATGAACTTATTTATTTTAGCAAGTTTAATAGAACCAGCAGTTGGTTTAATATTTTGGACAACAATTACCTTTATTTTATTATTGGTATTATTAGGCAAATTTGCTTGGAAACCAATTTTAGGAGCTATAAAAACACGCGAAAAAAGTATTGAAGACGCTTTAATAAGCGCTGAAAACGCTTTAAATGATATGCGTGAGTTAAAATCTAACAATGAAAAGATTTTAACTGAGGCTCGTGCTGAACGCGATAATTTATTAAAAGAAGCACGCGATTCTAAAGAAGCAATGATTGCTGAAGCTAAAAGTAAAGCACAAGCAGACGCCGATAGAATTTTATCATCTGCTCGTGAGCAAATTACTAATGAAAAAAATGCGGCTGTTGCTGAATTAAAAAATCAAGTAGCAACATTATCAATTGAAATTGCTGAGAAAATTTTACGTAGCGAATTATCAAGCGATGAAAAACAAAAAGCATTAGTAAACAACTTAATGAAAGACGTAAACCTTAACTAATCATGATAGTTGCATCAAGATACGCTAAATCATTACTCGACTTATCAGTTGAAAAAGGCCAATTAGAGGCTGTTTATGCTGATATGCTTCAAGTAAAAGATGTATGCGAAAACTCTAGAGAATTTATTACTTTTTTAAATAGCCCTATCATTAAATCTGACAAAAAAATTGCAACTATTAAAGCAGTTTTTGATGGAAAGTTTAATGCAATTACTTCTGGATTTTTAACGATTGTAGCTTCTAAAAGAAGAGAGAATGTTATCCCAGAAATGGCAAATGAATTTATTGAGCAATACCGTTCTCATAAAAATATTTTAACAGCAGTAGTTACATCGGCTAACGGTTTGGATGCTGCTACCAAACAAAAGGCATTAGATTTAGTAAAATCTCAATTAAGCGGAGAAGTAGAGTTAGTAGAGAAAGTTGACGCGAATATCATTGGAGGATTTATTTTAAAAATTGGCGATAAACAACTAGATAAATCAGTTGCTCGTCAGTTATCGAACTTGAAAAAAGAATTAACAAACAAAGCATTAAATTAATAATTAACCATACAATAAAATGGCTGAAGTAAAACCAGCAGAAGTAT
>JBEIPP010000221.1:0-4281 GCA_040376995.1 Flavobacteriales bacterium | reverse complement strand
TGTGTGTAGCGATAAATTCTTGGTATAGTGATTTTAAGTCTGTAATGGAATACTAGTAGTTGATGTATAATATTTTTTTCTAAACCAAAAGGCTAGTTTTACTAAAGCAATTAATGCGGGCACTTCTACTAAAGGCCCAATAACTCCAGCAAACGCTTGTCCGCTATTGATGCCAAACACGCCTATCGCTACAGCAATGGCTAACTCAAAATTATTACCAGTGGCAGTAAATGATAAGGCCGCGTTAGTAGAGTAATCAGCACCTAATTTTTTGGCAAATAAAAATGTAATTACAAACATAACGGCAAAATAAATTACTAATGGTATGGCAATTCGTACAACATCTAAAGGTATTTGTACAATTAACTCACCTTTTAAACTAAACATTAAAACAATTGTAAATAACAAGGCTATTAAGGTAATTGGAGATATAGCTGGAATAAATTTTTGTTGATACCACTCTTCTCCTTTTATTTTTATTAAACTGTATCTGCTAACTATTCCAGCAATAAAAGGTATTCCTAAATAAATAAAAACACTTTCTGCTATTTGAGACATGCTGATGGATATATCAAAACTTTTCATTCCAAATAATACAGGTACTTTGGTTAAATAAAAATAAGAGTAAGCTGAGTATAATAATACTTGTAGTAAACTATTTAAGCCTACTAAACCAGCAATATATTCTCTATTGCCTTCAGCTAATTCATTCCAAACAATTACCATTGCAATACATGGCGCAATGCCTATCAATATTAATCCCGTCATATATTCGGGATAATCTTTCAAGAAAATATAGGATAATAAAAACATAAAAAAAGGTGCGATTACCCAGGTGATAAATAACGACATTACTACAAGCTTTACATTTTTAAATACTTGTGGGATTTTTTCGTATCGCACTTTAGCTAATGGAGGATACATCATTAATATTAATCCAATTGCTAAAGGAATATTTGTTGTGCCGCTAGACATTGAATTGATAAATGTAGCAGTGGAAGGAATAAAATATCCTATAGCTACTCCAATTAACATGGCACAAAAAATCCAAACAGTTAAATATCTGTCTAAAAAACTTAATCTCTTTCTATTAGCTGCTGGTGCACAGTTTGTGTTTGACATATTATTTTAATTTATTTTATTTTCGAAAAAACATAAAAGGTTTCTAATGCTATTTGTTTACAACGCTCATCGTATTTAGCGTCTTGTAAAGGTGTATTGTCAAATGCTTTTGGATCGTCGTAAGTTGTTCCAATTCTTAATTCTACACCTGGTATAAACGGACAATTCTCTTCGGCATCACTGCAAGTCATAATCGCAGCAAATTCATATTTAGGATTCACGTCATCATTGTAAACCTTCGAAAAACATTCAATTGGCTTTTCGATTTCATCATAGTGTAAATCATAAATTGGATTTATAGAATCAGTTGTTTTTTTTACATCAAAGCCTACTCGTTTAACTGCATTGATAGCGTTGATATTAAAAGCAGTAGCTTCAGTACCTCCTGAAAAAGTTTGAACATTTTTTACATGATAATAATATGCTGCTACTTGTGCCCATATTTGCCCAAAATGACTTCTGCGAGAATTATGTGTGCATACATAAACTAATTGTATTGATTTATTCTCTTGTTTTTTTTGTTGGATATATTGAGATATTTTCTCTAATAAAATTTTTCTTTCTGGTTTAATAGAAGAAAAATTGTTCACCAAATCATCACAATAGGTTTTAATACTTGTAATCATAACTTATAATTATTAGCAGCATTTACCGCCAGGTGTGCAACAGCTTTGGTTATTTGATAAATCTACTAAGTTAACTTTTAATTTTTCGGCAGGAATCCCGCACTTATCTTGTGCTAAGCAGTTAGTTTGAGTGGCAGTTAAAGTAAAATCTTTACCTTTAAATTCTATACCATATTTTCCAATAGTTTCACTTTGATATTCTACTTCTATTTCAGCATCTTCTAATCCTAAAACTTTTTCGGATAAAGCAATAATGTCATTTAATTTTTTTGGAGCTAAACGATGGTCAAAGTCATTAGCCTCCCATAATTGAAAATTTACTACTTTCTCATTTCTTACAGTTCCTCCGCAATCAATAAAGTTTTTGGTTACTTGTCCAACTTCTGTTACATGAAAATGCTGAGAAACAACCGTTCCATTAGGCAATACAAAATTTAAGTCTGTAATTGTACTTAATTTTTTTTTGAATTCTGATAGTTTCATGATGTTTTATTTTTAGTTTTTATCGTTATTTTACGATGTATTTAATTAAATTTTTTTAGCAGCATTTAGTTTTCATACTATAAGAACCAAATAATGAATTGATGTATTCTTTAGCTAAATCCCATTCTTTCTCATCTATACAATAACAAATTTTAGCACCATCAATATCGCCTTTAATTAACCCGGCTTCTTTTAATTCTTTTAAATGTTGTGACACCGTACTTTGAGATAATGGTAATTCATCTACAATGTCTCCACATATGCATGATTGTTTTTTGATAAGTAATTGTAAAATAGCCACACGTGCAGGATGAGCCAATGCTTTAGCGTATTTAGATATTTTATTATCCTTTACTGTAAATTCTTCGGATTTAGTAGTTCCCATATTAATCGTAAAATTACGATTAATATTTTAATTTACCAAATAATTATTGTACATCAATAATAAATTGTTTTACAGCTGATGTATCTCGGTATTTTATTAAAGCAAAATTAAGTGTAGCTTTCCCTTTTTCTAAAGTTCTAAAATTAAAGTCTACACCTTTTTCATTTCCTCTAAAAACTGAACCATAATAGTCTAAAACTTTACTGTTATAATTGCTATTGATTTGCCACATATATCCAGTAGTGTGGTTTTCAGGTAAACTAACTCTAAATTTTTCTCCTATTTTGATTGAATTTTCTAAAGGCGCTTCTTTAGTAGCTTGTTGGTAGGAACAACCTGATATAACAAATAGGATTAAAAATGCAAATAAGTGTGTTTTCATTTGTCAAATATAATCTCCTAGTCTTTTAGTTTGGTTATTTTACATATTTTAACAGCTAAAATAGTTGTAAATTTATGTTGGCACGAGATTTGAATTTACTATACCAAACGTACTAAAATGAAAACTATTAAACATATTGCAATTATCGCATCTGTTGTTACAGCTTCTGTGGCTTTATGTTCTGCGGGCTACTATATTTCAGCTGAAGAAAAATTAGGCCAAATTATTCCTATCGAAGTTCCTAAAAAAGAATTGCCAGTTAAAACTAATGAGGCATTTAAAGAAGGTGAAATTCTGTCATATCGATTACATTATGGTATGATGGATGCTGGAGTTATTTTAATGGAAGTAAAACCAGAAGTTTTAGAAGTAGCAGGAAGAAAAGTATACCATATTGTGGGTAATGGATATTCTAAAGGAACATTTGATTGGTTTTTTAAAGTTCGAGATCGATATGAAACATTTATAGATAAAGATGCTATGTTACCTTGGATGTTTGTTCGACGAGTTTACGAAGGAGGAACAACAATTAATCAGGATTACACATTCAATCACTATACTAATAAAGTAGATGTTGGTGGTGGAGAGAAAGTTGAAATACCTGCTGGGACGCAAGATATGATATCTGCTTTTTACTCAGCTCGTAATTTAGATTTAACAAATGCTAAAGAAGGTGATGTGTTTACTATTAATAGTATTGTAGATAAAGAAATTTGGCCTTTAAAAATTAGATATGTGGGAAGAGAAAAAATCACTTGTGATATTGGTACATACAACTGTGTGAAATTTAGGCCAATTGTTCAAAAGGGACGTATTTTTAAACGCGAAGACGATTTAAACGTGTGGTTAACTGATGATAAAAACCATGTGCCATTAAGGGCTCAAGCAAAGTTAGTGGTTGGTTCTATTAAATTAGATATTGTTTCTGCAAAAAATTTAGCTAATCCAACTTCAGAAGTTAAGTAAAATAAGATATTAAAATTCACACTCATCCGAACTTTTTCAAAAATAAGTTAATGAAGCTCTTTAACCATTGGTAATAGTGCTGGTGTTTTAAAAATTGGGGAATATGTCCCACCGCCTTCTATAAAGAGCAGCTACGGTAGATGCTTTCCAATCTAGGTTATTGGTAATAATTTCTATAGTCGTGTTTTTTTCTTCATGATAAGCTACTACCCTACGAAGTATTTTTGTTTCTAATTTTTGTTCTTGCGCTTTTTTTACTGTTAAATTAATAAGTTAGTCCATAAGTATATGCTGGTCATCATACTCTGGTAAATATA
>JBEIPP010000004.1:0-46445 GCA_040376995.1 Flavobacteriales bacterium | reverse complement strand
GTTGAGCTGGTCCCGATAGCTATCGGGAGAACCGCCTACATCTCTTTTGAGCTGTTGAGCTGGTCCCGATAGCTATCGGGAGAACCGCCTACATCTCTGTTGAGCTGTTGAGCGGGATTGAACCGCCGACCTCCTCCTTACCAAGGAGGTGCTCTACCACTGAGCTACAACAGCTTTTAAATTCTGCTGTTTGCTTTATTTTAAAGAACTTACTTTTTGTATGCACAAAAAGTCCCTCTATTTCTGGGGACTTTCAAAAGGCTTTGGACCGCATACGCAAGTCTTTCCTGTCTTTTGTCCGTATATACGGTTATTCATCAACTTCTCTTCCTTTCAATTCTTTGGAGCGAAAGACGGGTCTCGAACCCGCAACCTCCAGCTTGGAAGGCTGGAGCTCTACCAATTGAGCTACTTTCGCTTAATCTTACTCTTAACAATGCGACAACCATCGTTTAATGTGGGGACAGGAGGATTCGAACCTCCGAAGTCGAAACAACAGATTTACAGTCTGTCCCATTTGGCCACTCTGGTATATCCCCATTTTAAAAAGAGCCGAAGAAGGGACTCGAACCCCCGACCTACTGATTACAAATCAGTGGCTCTACCAGCTGAGCTACTTCGGCTTAATTTTTTGATTTTTAAAGAACGTCCCTTTTAAATGGGGTTGCAAATTTAATAACAATTTCTGTTGTTGCAAAAAAAAATATAACTTTTTTTGTTTTTTTTCGAAAATAATTATTTTGCTGCTCTTTAAAAAACAATAGAGGAAGGTGATGCCCTCCTCTATTCCTTATTTATCAAGGGTTCTTAGTGATTACTTAAGTAATCAGCAACTCCTTTGTGATCTGCTTTCATCCCTTCTTTACCTTTAGTCCAGTTGGCTGGGCAAACTTCGCCTTTTTCCTCAAAATATTGTAAAGCATCTACCATACGTAAAGCCTCATCAACATTACGACCTAATGGTAAATCATTAATTAATTGATGACGAACAACACCTGCTTTGTCAATTAAGAATAATCCACGGAAAGCAATCATATCACCAGTTGCAATTAAATCGCCGTTCTCGTTTACATCATAATCACCTAATAACGTGTCAAAATTAATGGAGATGATTTTTGTTGTATCTGCAACTAAAGGGTAAGTAATTCCTTTGATACCACCTTGTTTTTTATCTAATTGTAACCATCCCCAGTGACTTTGCTCTGTATCTGTACTACAACCTACAACAGCTACACCACGTTTTTCAAACTCTCCTAATTTTTCTTGAAAAGCGTGTAATTCAGTTGGACAAACAAATGTGAAATCTTTTGGATAAAAGAAAAATACCACATGTTTTTTTCCAATGTATTGCTCTAATGAAAAGTTATCTACGATTTCTTCTCCGTTAATTACTGCTGAAGCCTTGAATAAAGGCGCTTTTTTTCCTACTAATGCCATATGATTTTATTTTTTGGTTTATTAATTTTTGTACAAAATTATCATTTACTTTGTTTAAACAGTTTTAAATTAAGATTGTTTAACTAACAAATAACTAAAAATACTAACTATATGGCAATTACAGTAGGACAAGCAGCTCCAGATTTCAAATTATTTAATACCGAAAAAAAAGAAGTTTCTTTATCGGATTACAAAGGAAAAAATTTAGTGATTTTATTTTTTCCATTAGCGTTTACAGGCGTTTGTACGGCAGAGTTATGTAATATTAGAGATAACTACAATGTTTACAAGTCTTTAAACGCAGAAGTAATAGGTGTTTCAATTGACTCATTATTTAGCTTAGGCAAATTCAAAGCTGAACAAAGCTATAATTTTGATTTATTGTCTGATTTTAATAAAACGACCGCTAAAGCTTACGATTCATTGTATGAGACATTTGGTTTTGGAATGGTTGGTGTTACTAAGCGTTCGGCTTTTGTAATTGATAAAAATGGGCTAATTCAATATGCTGAAATATTGGAAGATGCAGGCAAACAACCAAATTTTGATGCTATTAAAGTTTGTTTAGAAGAATTAAAATAACGAATTGCTTAAATCATATTTCGATAAAAATTTAATTGAAGCCGGTTGCGATGAAGCAGGACGTGGTTGTTTGGCTGGTCCTGTTTACGCAGCATCTGTTATTTTACCTAAAAATTACCGCAACAAATGGCTTGATGACAGCAAAAAATTAAGCGATAATGATAGGTACGAACTCCGCCCCGAAATTGAAGAAAAAGCCTTAAGCTGGGCAGTTGGCGTGGTTGATAATGTGGAGATTGATGAAATTAATATTTTAAAAGCATCGTTTTTGGCCATGCATCGCGCTATTGACCAACTCAAACAAAAACCCGAGTTGTTGCTCATTGACGGAAATCGTTTTACACCTTACAAAAAAATACCTCATCAATGCATTGTAAAAGGGGATGCGAAATTTTTAAGTATTGCAGCCGCTAGTATTTTAGCAAAAACTTATCGTGATGATTTTATGAAAGAGGCTGCTATCAAATATCCTAACTACAATTGGGAACAAAATATGGGTTATCCAACTAAAAAACATCGCGAATCCATTAAAATTTATGGCACAACGCCGCTTCATCGACTAACGTTCCAGTTATTACCTAAACAGTTGAGTTTAGAATTGTAAATTAATTCATACTGCTCTTTTTTTGATAAATATTTGAAACATATCACAGTTTTAATTGTTATCTTTTTAAATATATATCATTATGAACTTCTATAGCATTAAGAGTACGCAACATTTACCGATTTCGTTAGAAGAAGCTTGGGACTTTTTTTCATCTCCCAATAACCTAGCAAAAATAACTCCTCCCGACATGGGCTTTATGATTACCTCCGATAAAAAAGATGGGGAGAAAATGTATGCTGGACAAATCATTACGTATATTCTTAAACCTATGTTAGGTATTCCTGTAAAATGGATGACTGAAATAACACATGTGAAAGAAGGAGACTATTTTATTGACGAACAACGCTTTGGTCCTTATAAATTGTGGCATCACTGCCATTCATTTAAAAAAACAGCCACTGGTGTTGAGATGAATGATGAAGTGAATTATGTTCTACCAATGGGATTTTTAGGAACAATTGCTCACAAATTATTTGTAAGAAAACGTATTGAGCATATTTTTGATTATAGAATGAAGGTTTTAGATGACTTTTTCAAAAAATAGCCATTAAATCCGTAAATTTACGCCCCATGGAAACAATCAAATTAAATACCATCGAAGAAGCTATTGCTGATATTAAAGCAGGGAAAGTTATAATAGTTGTGGATGATGAAGATAGAGAGAACGAGGGCGATTTCTTAACCGCCGCGCAAAACGTTACTCCCGAAATTATCAACTTTATGGCAACTCACGGGCGTGGTTTAATTTGTGCTGCGGTGACTCAAGAAAAAGCAAAAGACTTGAAACTGGAATTAATGGTTTCTTCAAACACGGCTTTACATGAAACAGCTTTTACGGTTTCTATTGATTTGTTAGGTTATGGCTGTACAACTGGTATTTCTGCCTCCGATCGTTCAAAAACCGTTCAGGCATTAATTGACCCTAATTTCAAAGCATCAGATTTTGGAAGACCAGGACATATATTTCCTTTAATCGCTAAAAATGGTGGGGTATTGCGTCGCACGGGTCATACAGAAGCAACTATTGATTTTGCTCGTTTAGCAGGCATGGAACCTTGTGGGGCTTTAGTAGAAATTATGAACGAAGATGGAACGATGGCTCGTTTGCCAGACTTAGTAAAAGTGGCCAAACAATTTGATTTAAAAATTGTGACCATTAAAGATTTAATTAGCTACCGTTTAAATAAAGAAAGCATTGTAACTCGCCAAGTAGAAGTTGCTATGCCAACACAATGGGGCGATTTTAAATTAATTGCTTACAAAGTTGATACTAATGGCGAAGAACACATGGCGCTTGTAAAAGGCGAATGGAATAAAGATGAGCCTGTTTTAGTTCGTGTTCACTCATCATGTGTAACTGGAGATATTTTTGGTTCTTGCAGATGCGATTGCGGGCCACAATTACATAAAGCCATGGAGTTGATTGAAAAAGAAGGGAAAGGAGCAATAGTGTATATGAACCAAGAAGGCAGAGGCATTGGTTTATTAAATAAATTAAAAGCTTATAAATTACAAGAGCAAGGACGTGACACCGTTGAAGCTAATTTAGAATTAGGTTTTAAAATGGATGAGCGCGATTATGGTGTTGGAGCACAAATTATTAGAGATTTAGGTATTAGTAAAATGAAATTAATTTCTAATAATCCTGTAAAACGGGTTGGTTTAATAGGTTATGGTTTAGAGGTCGTTGAAAATATTCCAATTATTATTCCATCAAATCCGCATAACGAAAAATACATGCAAACCAAAAAAGATAAAATGGGGCATAGTTTTTAATTATATTTAATCAAAATTAAATATAATTAAGGCTTGCTAAAAACCCATTTTACATACTTTTCAAAGCAGGAAAAATACTTGCTATTTTTAGTTCTTATACTAATAAGTTTTTTCTATTTTATTTCTTCTTGTTATATTAATACTTCTAATGATGGTAGTCATTTCGCCTTAGTAAGTGCTCTAGTTAATAATCATAGTGTTAGTATTAATGAATACATTTCTTACACAGGTAAAATAGATTATGCCTTAAAAGATGGTGTATTTTATTCAGACCGACTTCCGGGAAATGCTTTTTTAATGATTCCTTTTTTTGCATTTGGAAATTTACTAGAGTTACTGAATTTAAACACCTTAAGTCAGCATATTCCTATTCAAGAAGTAACCGTTATTTTGCTGCCTAATCTTTGTGGTGTATTAGGAACATTATTTATTTTTTTATTGTCTCAGTATTTTGCTGCCTCCTTTAAACAATCTTTATTAGTGGCTACTGCGTATGCAATTTCCACTTTAAATCTTCAAGAATCTACACATGTTTTTTCACATGCTCCTTCTATGTGCTTAGTATTAGCTGCTTTTTATTTTTTAATAAAAACGCCTAGTATTTATAGTAAAGATTTTCTGCTATTTGTATTTCTTTTGTCCTACAGTATCATTGTTGAATTACAAAATTCATTACTATTTTTTCCAGCATTAGTTTATATAATACAAACTAAAAAAATAGATTATAAACTAAAATCAAAAAACATAAAAACCTTTGGTTTATCTGCTATAATAATCATGCTGCCTATTGCTGTTTTAATTATCTATAACTATGTGGCTTTTGGAGAAATTACTTTAAAATCAAATAAATTTAATCCTGAATTTCCTGAAGAGCAATCCTTTATTACATCTTTATCGGGTAACTTTTTATCTGGAATAGATCGCCTTTTTACAAATTTTCTGAATCCAGAAGTATGGTTTCATATAGAACTAGGCGTCAAGAATGACATTCCAGGTTTATTAATTACCTCCCCCATTTTACTTTTTTCTTTATTTGGTTTTACTATCTTTTATAAAAAGTATAAAAAGGAAGCCGTTTTATTTTTATTCATTATTTTAATCAATGTACTGATTGGAGCGTTTCATAAAACTGTTTTAACAAGACACATTTTTACGATCACACCATTTCTTTTCTTCCCAATACTTTTTGCATTAGACTTTATATTAAAAAATAAATACAAATTATTATTCATTACCTTGTTTGCTATTTTAACGATCATTAGTGCTTTTAGAGTGTTTTATGTAACCCACACTTATTGGGGAAGAGAAATTTCTGCACTATTTCCATTTAAAAAAGAGTTGGCTATATATATACTGTTTGTACTTTTCTTAAGTTTGATAGTCATTATTTATTTATTCTCAAAAAGCAAATTACAAAAGTTGATTGTAAAATAAAATGCTGAAAACATTACTGCAAAAAAATAATTACCCAATACTTTTTTTAATAGCTATTGCTACTACTCTTAGATTTTATAATTTATTTGAATTAGAATATACTTATGATGAATTGAGTGCATTAAATCGCACAGAATACGATTCATTGAGCGATGTAATAGACAAGGGTGTAATGAAATTGGATACGCATCCAGCATTAGTTCAAGTATTTCTTTATTTCTACTGTAAATTTTTTGGAACGACCGAATGGATCGTTAAGCTACCCTTTATAATGGCAGGAATTGGCTCTGTATTTATAGTATATCAAATTGGGAAAAAATGGTTTAACGAAACAGCTGCATTATTAACTTCCTCAATGCTCGCTTGCACGCAATACTATATTTTTTATAGTGTTACCGCTAGACCATACATCAGTGGGCTGCTATTAAGTTTGTTGGCCTTAAAATATTTGCTTGATGTTTTGTTTGACGACGCGCTGAACAAAAGAAAATATGTTTTACTGTCCTTGTTTTTAGCCCTTTGCGCTTTAAATCATCATTTTAGTATGATGTTTGCTGCTTTGTGCGGCATTGTTGGCTTACTATTCGTCTCTAAAAAAAATGCACTTTATTATCTTTTAACTTGCATTGGCGCGGTGATTATTTACTCTCCACATTTTCCAATTCTATTATATCAACTTAAGATGGGTGGCATTGGCTCTCAAAGTGGAGGATGGCTCAATCCACCAGAAAATGATTTCATTATTCAATACCTATACTATGTATTTCACTATTCATTTATATTTCTAATAGTGTTTGTTGGTATTATTATTTCTTCTAGCTTTTTCATCGAAAAAAACAATCAAACCTCTACGACAAACAAAATAAGAATACTACTATTCTCAATTTTTACACTCTGTTTTCTAATAGGATTCTTCTATTCACAAAAAGTAAATCCAGTTATTCAATACTCCACCCTAATTTTTGCCTCACCTTGTCTATTATTATTTGTATGCTCTTATGCACGCGAATTAAATTTAAAACTAAAATGGATAGCCGTTGGGGGACTCGTTATAATAGGAATAACGACACTAGTAGTAAAAAGAAAATACTATGAACTTATTTTTAACCAGCCATTTGATACATATATACAAGTAGCTGATAAAACAATTGAAGAAAAAGGAAATGATGATGTTTATGGTTTATTTAAAGGAGAACAATGGTTTTTAGATTACTATAAGCGAAAATATCGTAGTGCAGCTAATTATAAAGTTATTGAAAATGAAGCATTAAATTCGACAGACTACAAGGCTATCTATGACACATTACAAACAAGCTATTTAACACTAGGCGACTTTAATCCATGGCAATTACTTCAAGCTTCCATTTATTATCCTTATGTCTATCAAAAAACGATTGGATATAACTACGAGGTATATGTTCTAACTAAAAAACCGACGGCGCAAAATTTAGACAAAGAAAAAATAATAATTAAATCAACTAACTTTTCTGATATTCCTGAAGGATTTAATTATAATAAAGAACTTATAGTTAACGACAATCATTTAAAGTATTACAAAGTAGATAGCTTAAATGAGTTTCCCATTTCATTTAAAATAAAAAACAAAGATTTACATTGTAAAGAAGGTGAGACTATTTTAGCAGAAATATCGTATCAATCTGAAAAACCAATAAAAGGACAACTATGCGCTAGTACTGATGCCAATAAACAAAACATACATTGGACCGCAAATAATATGTTAGATTTTTATAATAGTAAATCTAACAACCAAAAGTTGTATATTTCTATATATGTTGGCCCTAAATTTAGTTATCCAGATAATGAATTAAATATTTTTGTATGGAATGACCACAAGGAAACATTTAAAATAATAGATTTTTCAATTTGTAAATGGAATAATAATCCGTATCGCTATGGTTTATTATCTGATTTTTAATTTAACTTTACCCAATGTCAACTGATTACCGCAGCGGCGAGCTGTTACTCATTAATAAACCATATACTTGGTCGTCGTTTCAGGCTGTCAATAAATTAAAACATGCTTTAAAAAAACATCCATCATTATTATTGGATGACAAGTTTGTGCATTTAAAAATTGGACATGCAGGCACTTTAGATCCATTGGCAACAGGCTTATTAATTATCTGTACTGGCAAAAAAACCAAAGAAATTTCCACGTTTCAGGATTTACCAAAAGAATATACTGGCACTTTTTTTATTGGTGCTACCACTCCTTGCTATGATAAAGAAAAAGAAGTAGATGAAACGTTTCCAATAGAACATATTACCAAAGAACTCGTTTACGAAACTGCTAAATCCTTTGTTGGTAAGCAAGAACAAGTGCCGCCGATGTTTAGTGCCGTAAAAGTAGATGGCAAACGTTTGTATAAGCTAGCTCGTATTGGCGAAGAAATTGAATTGAAAGCAAGACCCATTGAAATATTAGAATTTGAAATAACTCGTTGCGAATTGCCTTTTGTTGATTTTAGAATTGCTTGTACTAAAGGGACATATATACGCAGCATTGCACGCGATTTTGGTTTAGCCTTAAATAGTGGTGCTTATTTAGATGCGTTGTGTCGTACTAAAATTGGACACTTTAGCATTGAAGACGCTAAAACTCCTGAAGAATTTATTACTGAAAATACTTACTAAAAACAATTATACGCTTACCTCTAATTTACAGGTTGTATCTTGGATATTGAAAAACATAATCAAAAAGCTTCTACTCTTAAAAAAGAGAACAGGATTTTTTTTGACAAACTCAAGCGTACAAAACCAAAAAATTTAGACAATCAATTTCATTCTGTCCACGACGAAGTATTTGAAAGCATAGACTGTTTAGCTTGCGCTAACTGCTGTAAAACAACGTCTCCTATTTTTTACAATAGAGACATTGAACGCCTAGCAAAACATATGCGAATAAAGCCCGGCGAATTTATTGATAAATATTTACGAATTGATGAAGACAAAGATTATGTATTACGTCAGGCTCCTTGCCCCTTTTTAGGTTCCGATAATTATTGCTCAGTTTATGAAGCAAGACCAAATGCATGCCGAGAATACCCTCACACTGATAGAAAACGCATGGAGCAAATTCTAGATTTAACTTACAGAAACACGATTGTTTGTCCTGCTGTTTTGGAAATTACGGAAAGGTTGAAGAAAATTATTTGACGAAATCGAACTGTGTCACATCGAGTAGAAAATTCTGTCTCTTTGAATTTTCGTATCGAGATGTTTATAAAAACCCTCAAGACTATTTTTATACTGATGCGCAAAAGTTTACCGAACCAATATCCTATTTGGTTCGGTAAACTTTTTCTTTGAAAGTGTTTTTAATTCTTCGAAATTACCATTTATTAATGCCTCTTTTTTTGCTCAACTCCATTTTTTTAATTTAGTTTCTAATTCAAAAGCTAGATTAAAATCAGTAAATACTTCATGAAATACTAATTCGACAGGCCTCCTTGAAAATGAATATGATGTCGCATTTATTCCATTATTATGCTCGGCCATACGCTTATCAAGATTATTTGTGACTCCTACATAAAAAGAATCATCATTACATTTTAAAATATATAAGTATATGACTTTATACACTATAGCTACAATAGGTTATCGATACAATTTTTGCAAAGAAGCAGGTAAAAATCACTCGAACTGACAGCAAGTATTATTTAGTGCCAGTATGACCAAAGCCACCAGCACCTCTTTCGGTTTCATCTAAAGAAGAAGTAGGTTCCCAAGTAATTTGTTCATGTTTAGCAATCACCATTTGAGCCACTCGCTCACCATCATTTATCATAAAGGGAGTATTAGATAAATTCACTAATAACACTTTTACTTCTCCTCTATAATCTGCGTCAATAGTGCCTGGAGAATTTAAAACCGTGATCCCATTTTTAAATGCTAAGCCACTACGTGGACGAATTTGAGCTTCATATCCTTTTTGTAATTCAATAAATAAACCTGTTGGGACTAGTGTTCTTTCTAAAGGTTTTAACTCAATAGGTGTATCAATATTTGCTCTTAAGTCAAGGCCTGCAGAAAGTTCGGTAGCGTATTGTGGCAACTCGTGTTTGGATTGATTGACAACTCTAATTTTCATATTTTTTATTATTATTTTACCACATAGAAACATAGATTGTTTACGTGGTATAAGATTAAAAATAGTGTTTTGCTATTCACATAGCTCTATGTTCAAATCACAGTTCTATTGTGCACTTAAACTACATATTTTTTCCTATGTACCTATGTTGTTAATTATTGGTCTAAATGTTTTAATTTTTTTAAATTATCAAATTCTAATTTATAAAATATAAATGCAAATAAACCCAACAAGATATTATTCAATATCAACTTTATGGCAGTACTTTCCATATCCGAATACAGTGTAGAAATAAAATAAAAACCAAGAGCTAAAAAGGTAAATACAGATATACTTCGCAAATTATATTTTACTGGATAATACTTCTGTCCCATAACATAGGACGTAATCATCATAATACCGTAAGAAGCCAAAGTAGCCCAAGCACAAGCCATGTATCCAAATTTAGGAATACCCACAAAATTAATCACTAAGGTAATAACGGCTCCTATTACTGTTATCATGGCTCCAAATTTTGTTTGTCCCGTTAATTTAAACCAAATCGATAAGTTCCAATAAACACCTACACATAAATTAGCCAACAATAAAATTGGCACAACTCCTAAACCATCTCTAAATTTTTCGCTAACCGCATATTTTAACCAAGGTAAATTCATCATGGTTCCTAAAAATAAAAACAAGCAAAATAGCACATAATACTTCATCACCATGGCGTTTAGCTTTTTGGAATCTTCGTGTTTTGCCTGACTAAAAAAGAATGGCTCTGCTGCATATTTAAAAGCCGTTGTAAAAATGGTCATGAACATCGCAATACGATAACAAGCGCCATAAATACCCAACTCATTTTCTGCTATTCCTTCGGGCAATAAATATTTTAAAATAAAGCGATCAAAAGTCTCGTTAATCATTCCTGCAAAACCTAATATTAATAAGGGCCAAGCATAACTCAACATTTGTTTCCATAAATCCTTATCAAATACATATTGTATGCCAGTAAACTCTTTTGCTAAAAACAATAAACTTACCACATTAGCTAATAGTCCCGCTAAAAACATATAACCTACTCCTACTTCTGGGTTGTAAAATTTAGCTAATACCGACTCTGGTTCATTAACATAGGCTGGCTTACAGACATTGAAATAAAAAATACAGATTAAAATAAAAACGGTGACATTTAATAATTTAAGTGCCCCAAATCGTTTAGCTTGATTATTTAATCGTAATCGCGCAAATGGAACTGCCATCATAGCATCTGTAGCAACAATCAACACACACCAAATAATATAATTAACATGCTCTGGCTCTTTAATAAAATCAGCTATAGAGCCTGAAAACAAAACAAATAACAATGATAATCCTATACTGCTTACAAAAATAGATATTACTGCTGTTGAGTACACGCGCTCTTTCTCCTCTATTTTATTAGAGTAATGAAAAAAAGCTGTTTCCATACCATAAGTAAATAAAATATTTAAAAAACTGATATAAGCGTAAAACTCTGTATTAGCAGATAATTCAGAAGGTTGCTTAAAAATGTAGGTTAAAATAAAAGAGTACAAAAAAGTAATCACGCGTGGAAGCACACTTCCTAAACCATAAACGGCTGTTTGCGATGCTAATTTTTTGAGAGGGTTTGACACTTTATTGTATTGAAGAACTAAAAATAGGGCTTTATTGTATAATGCTCATAAGTGTTTTTTTAAGATATTAACCTAAGAAAGTGAGTAATGATTTTAGAAAAATACCGTGTTATAAAAGCATAAAGACAAAAAACACACTTTAAAAGATAGTTTACATGAAAATCCATTTCTTAAATACTATGTATGAGTTATATAAAAATAATTAATGCTATGTATAAAAAACATAAATAAAAACATATAGATAATTTGGATTAATTTTATATCAAATAAATTTATTCATTATGAAAAAGCTAGGTGTAATTTCAATCGTATCATTACTTTTATTTTCGAATTGTGCAATTATCAGGCCAGGCCAGGTAGGTGTTAAACAAAAACTAGGTCGTTTATCAGATAAGGCTCATTTAAGAGGGCCAATCTTCTATAATCCTTTCGTTTCAAAAGTAATAAGAGTATCAATCCAAACAAATAATTTAGAATTAAGCTTAAGCTTGCCAAGTAAAGAAGGGTTAAGTATTAATTCACAAATATCAATTTTGTATAAATTAAATCAAGATCGTGTTCCCGAAATTATTAGAAATATTGGTTTAAGATATGAAACTATTATTGCTAATGTTTTCAGATCCGCTTCGGCTGATGTTTGCGCACAGTATTTTGCTAAAGATTTACATTCAGGCCTAAGATCAGAAATTGAAAAAGCCATTAAAATAAAAATGATGGAAATTCTAAATTCTCAAGGCATTGAAATTGATGCGGTATTGATGAAAAGCATTCAATTACCTCAAGGTTTAGCCAATTCTATTGAACAAAAGTTGCAAGCAGAACAAGATGTGATGAGAATGGAATTTACTTTGAAACAGGCTAAATTAGAAGCTGACCGAAAAATTATTGAGGCTAAAGGAACAAGTGACGCTCAAAAAATAATTTCGGAGGGCTTAACCAATGAAATTATTAAAATTAGAAGTATTGAAGCTTTTACAGAACTTTCCAAATCACCTAACACCAAAATAATTGTTACTGATGGTAAAACACCATTTTTAATTAATCAATAAAACATTAATTAACGTATATAATATTTATTATTATTTTATGAAAACAAAAACATCACATTCCAATATTAAAGGAATAGCTGCTGTTATTGGATTAATTGCCGCAAGTGTTTTTATAGCTTGTATCGTATTACATACTAATCCATTTATTTTAGCGGATTCTATTATTGATTTTGCTATTCATCACTACTTTTTAATGGGATTTATTAGTTTAATTGTTACACTATTTTGTTTAAAGGTGTATTACACGATTGATGACAAATTAGAGACGGCTTATATTTCTAAACAATCTATTGGAATTACTAGAATTGCCAAAAGAACTAAAAAAACACAAGTACTAAGAGAATTATTAAGTTTTAAATTATACAATACAAAAAGTAAATTAATTGATAAAACGGGAATACATCATTTAAAATTTGCGAAAGAAGATGTCTTAAAAACAGAAATTGACGTTTCAAATCGATTAGAAGAATTAAGTAGGGCCATGAAATTGGGGAATTCTGAAAAACACAAAGTTAAAATTTTCTTTAAAGACAGGTATTCAAATAAACATGTAGAAACAACCATTTGGAATTTAGACCCAAAACATGTAACTTTAAAAGGTGGGATAACAATCCCGGTATCAAGTATTTTAAAAATTGAATTTTAAACCTCATTTATGGAGAAAGTAGAGAAATCCTATCACGATTATGTTATTAAAGACGGAAAGTTTATTGGAAAATTTGACGATATGTACCTTGATGTAAATGATCCATGGATGCAATCCTCTCAACCTAATAAATATTCTAGAATGGCTGGGATACTACATTTAAAAAACAATAATATTAAATCTGTTTTAGAATGCGGTTGTGGCTTAGGATATTATGCGGATTGGATTTTTAAAGAAACAGGAATTGTACCAAAAAGCGATGATATATCTGTTGCTGCTATTGAAAAAGCAAAAATATTATTTCCAAAACTTGATTTCGAAGTATCTGATATAACTAAAGAACTAGTAAAGTTTAAACACTATGATTGCGTTATGTTATCAGAAATTATTTGGTATATTTTACCTTCATTAAACGATATATTTGATGTGCTAAAAAAAGAATTTCAAGGAAAATATCTAATTGTTAATCAAGTTTTTTATAAAGGCTCACAAAAATATGGTGTAGAATATTTTACAAATTTAGAGGAATTTATTAACTATGTTCCTTTTACACTAATCGGGAAATGTGAAGCAACTGCTATTAACGAAAGTACAATTGAAACATCAACAATTTTCAAGATATAATTCTCGAAAATAATAAACATCCAAAATTAACCTTTCATTTTTTCGATCAGTTTTGTTGTTGAATAACCATCCACTAACTGAATAGTAATTACTTTTCCTCCTTTTGCTATAACCACATCATAACCTACAATGTCTTCAGCTTTGTAATCATTACCCTTTACCAAAACATCTGGTTGTACAAAAGTAATTAGCTCTAATGGAGTATCCTCATCAAACAATACAATGGCATCTATACATTCTAAACCTGCTAATATTGTTGCTCTAGTTTCATGAGAATTAATTGGTCTTTCGGGCGATTTGCCTAAACGTTTTACAGAGGCGTCCGTGTTTAACCCTAAAATTAATTTATCTCCTAAATCACGCGCGTGACATAAATACTCTACATGTCCGCGATGTAAAATATCAAAACAACCATTAGTAAACACAATTTGTTTATTTTGAGCATTCCAACCGTTCAAAAGATCTTTCAATTTATCTTTTGAAACTAACTTGTTGGATAATTTTTTATGAAACGACATTTGTCTTTGATTTATTAATTATTGGTAGCAGAATAAGACTTAAAAGTCCTAGAAAAACAATTAAGATAAACTGAGATGTCCAAGCCATCCATGGAAATGAAAAAGCTGTAATTTGCTCAATACCATAATACGTTAATAAAGCCGTAACTATTGCTGGATAAGCTCCTAATCCTCCTGGAGAAAATACAACCCCTAAAGTGCCAAATAATAAAATTGCCAAACATTCCGAATGTCCTAATTGCGAAGTTCCTTCAAAAGCAAAAAAACAAACATATAAGCTATAAAAATATGATGCCCAAATAGCTAAACTTAAAGCAATAAATTGAAATTTATGTTCTATATCTTTTACCGAACTTAAGCCCTTTCCAAAACCCATGATAATATTGCCAAATTTACCTTTAAGCAAGCCTGATATTTTTTTACGAATTAGAAATAACACTACTGCTCCTACAACTAGAACACCTATCAATATAATAAATTTAGTAGGATGATTTGTAAAGCCCTGTAATTTAAGCATCATCGGATTATAAATATAAGTTACAGTTAAATCTTTTAACTGTGAAAATTGGGCAAAAAGTGTCAGAAAAAATATCACAATTAATAATAATAAATCTACAATACGCTCTGTTATTACCGTACCTAAAGCAACTTCAAATGGCACATCATCATATTTTGCAACCAAAGTACAGCGAGTGATTTCACCCATGCGCGGCAAACCATAATTGGCAAAATATCCAACTAAAACAGCGCCCAAAGCATTAATTGGTTTTACAGAATAACCAGTCGGTTTTAATAAATAATTCCAACGAAAAGCTCTTAAGCTATGGCTAAAGAAAGAAATAAATACAGAAATACCGACCCAGAAATAATTAGCAGATTCAAAAGAGTCAACAATCTTTTCTTTCTCTGTGCAAACAGAGCGAAAAGATAGCCACACCAATAAAATACCCACACCAAGCAATACAATAAATTGAATGATGGATTTGGTGCGTTTATTCATACTTGTTATTTTAAACGATTAGTTTTGGTATCAGGAAAAACCACCCAAGGTTTAAATGTTTTAGCAGCTTCAAATTCCATGGCTGCATAAGAAATAACAATAACTACATCTCCTAAACTCACTAATTTAGCAGCCGGACCATTTAAACAAATAACGCCACTTCCGCGTTTTCCCTTAATTACATAAGTAATAAAACGTTGACCATTATTTTTATTTAAAATATGAACTTGTTCGTTCTCAATAAAATTAGCAGCATCCATTAAATCTTCATCAATGGTAATACTGCCTATATAATCTAACTCTGCCTGAGTAACAGTTACACAGTGCAATTTAGATTTCATTACTTGAATCTGCATCATGCCGCAAATGTAACTATTTAACCACAAACCACATAAATAAATATGCTGTTAAAATCGCAAAAAACTATAAAAACATCCATCAATCAGTAACCTAAACCGCTTGTAAACTAAGGTGTTTTTTCTTTGGCTATCCTTTAAAATAATCGCATTTTTACTAATCAAACGTATTCATTATGAACTACAAACACTTAGTTTTTACAGCAACAATTTTTGGTTGCATAGCAGCTTGTTCTACTTCTAAAAAAACAGCAAAAACAAATGAACCTATAACAATGGCAGAGCCTGCTATTGATTTGGATACCATCAAAATAATTGCTGAAGAACCCCCTAAAAAGAAAATTTATCAATCTACTCCTACAAAACACAGCGATATTATTCATACTAAATTATGGGTAAGTTTTGATTGGCAAAAATCTCAATTAATTGGGAAAGCAGAACTACAAGTGAAACCATATTTCTATTCAACAAATATGTTGTATTTAAATGCTCGTGGTATGGATATTAAAGCTATTAAGCTAGCAGAAAAACAAGTAAAAGAATTGCCAATAAAAAAAGGAGGCAAATCAGTAGTAAAGGAAGACGTTTATACAGAAAAACCTGTAACATACAAATACGAAAATGATTCTTTAAAAATAAATTTAGGGAAAGAATATACTTCTAAGGAACCTTATTATGTAACTATTGAATATGTTGCAAAACCTAACGAATTAAAAGCAGGTGGAAGTTCTGCTATTAGCGACGATAAAGGATTGTATTTTATTAATCCAAAAGGAGAAGACCCAAATAAAATGCCTCAAATTTGGACTCAAGGAGAAACGCAATCCAACTCGGCATGGTTTCCAACCATTGATAATCCAACCGAAAAAATGACTAATGAAATTTACATGACCGTTGATGATAAATACACAACTTTATCAAACGGTTTACTAACAGACTCTAAAAAGAATGCTGACGGAACTAGAACTGATCATTGGGTAATGGATTTACCTCATGCACCCTACTTAGTGATGATGGGCGTTGGGGAATTTAAAAAAGTTACGGATGAGCCTTGGAACGGAAAAGAAATTTCTTATTATGTAGAAAAAGAATACGAACCACACGCAAAGGCTATTTTTGGGAAGACAAAAAAAATGATTGAGTTTTACTCTAATCAACTCGGCGTTGCTTACCCTTGGCAAAAATATGCTCAAATTGTAGCTAGAGATTATGTAAGTGGAGCTATGGAAAACACAAGCGCCACATTACATGGAGATTTTGTTTGCTATCAAACAACTCGTGAAATTATTGATGGGGCAAAAGGAGAAAGTACCATTGCTCACGAATTATTTCACCAATGGTTTGGCGATTTAGCAAGTTGCGAAAGTTGGAGTAACCTAACGTTAAATGAATCGTTTGCTACTTATGGCGAATATTTATGGGAGGAATTTGAGTACGGAAGAGATGCCGCTGATGACCACCATGCAGGTTCTCGCTTTGGATATTTTGCTCAATCAGAACAAAAACAAGTTGATTTAGTTCGTTTTGATTATGCTGAGCGTGAAGATATGTTTGATGCATTTAGTTATAATAAAGGCGGACAAATATTACACATGCTACGCAAATACGTTGGCGATGACGCTTTCTTTGCTTCTTTAAAATTATATTTAGAAAAAAATAAATTTAAAACAGCTGAAGTGCACGACTTACGTTTAGCTTTTGAAGAAACTACTGGCGAAGATTTAAACTGGTTTTTTAATGACTGGTATTATGCGAAAGGACATCCTGAGTTAGCCATCAAAAAATCTTACGATGCTGCAACTAAAAAATTAAAATTAGAAATTACTCAACAACAAGATTTTAAATTAGCTCCATTATATAAACTTCCTGTTTATATTGACATTTATGCTAATGGTAAAAGAGAACGTAAGCGTATCTGGATAGACGATGTAAAAAACACATATATATTTGATGTAGCTTCTAATCCAAGTTTAGTAAACTTTGATGCTGAGAAACAATTATTAGCAAAAACTACTTTCGAAAAAACTAAGGAAGAATATGTGTTTCAATACAAAAACGCGCCATTATGGGGAGATAGAAATGAAGCCATAGATTATTTTAAAGAACAAATGGATGATAAAGCCATTGTAGAACTTATGAAATCAATTGCTCAAAATGATCCTTGGAGAAAGTTTAGAGCAGATGCTATTGCTGCTCTAAGCGAAGTAGCAAAAGATAAAGAAGGAGACCCGATAGCTATCGGGTTAAAACCTTTACTTATTTCTATTTCTGAGAAAGATTCAAATACAAAAGTTCGAGCAGCTGCTATTAAAGCATTAGCTACAAACTATAAAGGCGATGATTTAAATGCTTTATATGAAAAAGCATTAAATGAGCAGTCTTATGCGATGGTATCAGAAGCATTTGATGCGATTGCAAAAATAAATCCTGAATTAGCAATGAAAAAAGCAGTGGCCTTAGAAAATGAACCATCAAAAGAAATTATTTATTCTATTGCTGATTTATATTCAAAAAATGGAACCGACGACAATCATGCTTATTTCAAAAAAGTAAAAAAATATTTTAACGGCTTTGAATTATTAGCTTATGGAAACATTTATGGTAAATTTTTAAAACGTTGTGCTAAACCAGAAACGGCTATTGATGGAGCTAAGGAATTAGCAAAAATGGGTTCTACGGATAGTAAATACGTGAAATACGCAGCTCAAAAAGTAATGAAAGATAATTTAGTGAATGTTTGGCAAGATAAAGAAGATAAACTAAAAGCAAAAATCGCTGCTTCGACAAGCTCAGTAACCGATATAACCAAATTAAATGAAGAATTAAAAATTGTATCTGATACTAAAAAACAAATTTTAGAGTTATATAATTCTATAAAGAAATAAGAGGGTTCAATCATGCTGAACTTGATTTAACATCTTATTGAAAAATAAAATTATTTAAAGCGTTTATATATAACATAATATATCCTATTTAAGCAGTCATTTATTTCGATTTTGTGCTAAAAAACTCTTTAAGGTCATTTATTGTGAATAAAAAGCCTTATTTTCGAATAATAAACTTGTGCAAGGCACATTTAACCTTTTAATATGAAGCATTTATTACACGTATTTATCTTAATTCTATCATTATTTTTTACTTCAAATTCTTTTTGTCAAAAATCCTTTTATGGTGTAGACGCAAATTCTTATGTTAAAAATGCAGAGCAAGTTGTAGTAAATGAAAAAAACAATTCATTTCAATTTGTTGTTATGAAAAATGGCTCTTATATTGAGGAGACAAATCATTTAAATTGGCTAAAAGAAAATGTTTTAAAAGCTAATTCAAACTATGAATTAAGTTTATATAAAAAAGAAAAAGACGCTCTTGGTTATACTCATTACCGTTATAAACAAATTTATAAAGGTGTTAAAGTTGAGCATGGCGTGTATTATGTACATGTAAAAGACGGAAAAGTAACCTCTGTAAATGGAGAATTTTACCCCAACATATCTCAAAACCTTAAATCTGTTATCCCACAAATAACTAAAAACGAAGCTTTGGTTAAGGCTAAATCTTTATTTAATTCTTCAGAAATAAAAAATAATTCAAGTAAAAATGAATCTTTAACAATAATCTTTAATAATAATATTCCTTTTTTGTGTTATCATTTTAATCTATCAACTAATACTCCATTAAAACATAGTGACATATATATCGATGCACAAACGAACAAAATAATTCTTGAAATAAACAAAATTCATACTACCGATGTGCCAGGAACATTGATAACAAATTATAATGGGACAAAATCAGCAACTATCGATCAAATAAGCGCGTCTCAATATCGATTACAACAATTGGCAAAAAACATAAGCACAAAGAATTGCAATAATGGGTCCAATACTGCTTCTTCAACTGATTTTTTAAATTCAAGCTCAACTTGGAGTGCCACAACAGCTATTGATAAATCAGTTTTCGATTTATATTATGGCTTAGATAAAACATATGATTATTATCTTTCTAAGTTTTCCAGAAAATCCTACGATGGTTTAGGAACTCAAATAAAAGGTTTAGCGCACTATGGTTCGGGTTATAATAATGCATTTTGGGATGGTGAATACATGGTATTTGGAGATGGTGACGGTACGTCCTACAATCCATTTTCATGCACGGATATTGTTGGACACGAACTAACACATGCGGTTACAGAAACATCGGCAGGTTTAGTATATATGAATGAGTCGGGTGGATTAAATGAATCATTTAGTGATATTTTTGGCGTGGCTGTTGATTTTTATGCAAACCCTACTACGGCTAATTTTTTAGAAGGAGAACAATGTAAAGTGTCGGGAGTGCCTTTTAGAAATTTAATTAATCCAAAAGCTACTTTGCAACCTGATACTTATTTAGGTCAATATTGGATTGCATCAGGAGGTTCTGATCACGGTGGCGTTCACACAAACAGTCAGGTTCAAAATCATTGGTTTTATTTATTATGTCAAGGTGGAACTGGAACAAATGATAATGCTGTAACTTACAATATTTCCGGAATCGGAATGAATGATGCAGAGGCAATAGCTTATAGAAACTTAACTAATTATTTAACACCAAACTCTACTTATGCTGATGCTAGAACTTATGCTATTCAATCGGCTATTGATTTATTTGGGGCATGTAGTAATAATGTTACACAATGTGCAAATGCATGGTATGCGGTTGGTGTTGGTACTGGTTTATACAGTAATGCGGTTGTTGCGGAGTTTTCGTCAAGCAATAACTACCCTTGCTCAATTCCTGCTACCATTTCTTTTTCAAATAATAGTGTTAATGCTAGTACATATTATTGGGATTTTGGTGATGGAACTACCTCAACTTCCCCTAACCCTTCGCACACATATAGCAATACAGGAAACTATAGTGTAAAATTAAAATCTACAGGAACATCAAGTTGCAATACAACGGATTCAATTCTAAAAACAAATTTTATAACCATTACTAATATTGGTTCACCAATATCTGCTTGTTTGCCAGCACAAGGAAACGCAGCATCAAATTACGGCATCACTAAAGTAGAATTTGGTTCTATATCTAAAACATCTACAAATGCTTCTGAGGGCTATAAAGATTTCATGTGCACAAACCAGGCAACGTTAGTTGCTGGTAATCCTTATTTATTGAAGGTTACGACTCAAAGTATGCAAGAAAAAGTTTCTGTTTGGATTGATTATAATAATGATGGCGTTTTAAATTCAACAGATGAATTAATTTTCAACTCATTAAATGCATTTAATAATATAACTACGCACACTTTGGTTATACAAACGCCAACCAATGTTGTGTTGAATACTCCATTAAGATTGAGAGTTTCTGATGACTATACTGCGATTGCAAATTCATGTGCAACTCATTCATATGGTCAAACCGAAGATTACACAGTAAGATTTTCTGCAACTACATCAAAGCCGATAGCAAATTTTTATAGCAATACAAAATTAACTTCCATAAATAGTACTGTAAACTTTTTTGACTCTACTTTAAATGTTGCTACAAATTATCGTTGGGAATTTCAGGGCGGCTCACCTTCTTATTCAAATGCAAAGAATCCTTCAGTTTTATATTCTTCCGCAGGAACATACTCTGTTAAACTTGTGGCATCTAACGGTTTTGGAACTGATAGTACAACAAAAATTGCTTATTTAAAAGTTGTTAGTGCATTTAATATGTGTGCAGGAACCAACTCTACGTCTGCTTCTTCAGGCTCACTATATGACTCAGGCGGACCATCGGGTATATATCAAAACAATGAAAATTGTCAGTTTTTAATAAATCCGGGCTGTACAGGAACAATATCTATTTCATTCAGTCAATTTAATCTTGAAAGTTGTTGTGATTATTTTAGGGTATATAACGGGATAAATACTGCTGCTCCATTATTAGGAACCTATAATGGCACAACAATACCTCCTACATTATACGCCAATTCTGGTAAGATGCTAATAGTTTGGCAGACTGATGGAAGTGCTACTTATGATGGATTTTCAGCAACATGGACATCAACATTGTCGGGTACAACACCGCCTGTAGCAAATTTTTCGTTATCTGTTGCAAGCCCTCCTTTAAATACAAGTGTTTTGTTATCCGATCAAACTACTAACGCTCCTAATCAGTGGCTATGGCAATTTGATGATGGCACAACTTCTTCTATTCAAAATCCATCAAAAACATTTACTTTATCTGGCGTAAGAAGCATTACGTTAACTGCTACAAATTGTAGTACAACAAGTGTAATAACTAAAACTGTATTGGTGCAAGGTCCAGCAAGTATTAGTGTAACCCCAAATCCAATTAGTGCTTTGGCATCTTGCGGAGGAAGTATAGCAGTTACTGCTTCTATATCAAACTTTGGAAGTGGAGATTTACAATATACTATTAATAACCAATTAGGTACTAGTAATAGAAACCTATTATTGCTTACAGGTTACTCTGGTTCAAACGAAACAACTAACATGAACTCAATTCTTTCGGGTATTACTAACTGCACAGTTACAAGTCATAGTTTGTCAAATGTTACAAATTTTCAAAATGCATTAGTTGGTAAAAACATATTGCTTATTCCTGAACTACAAAACATCGCTACTGGTATTATTTCTACTTATAGTAATAGTATTTTAAATTTTGCAAATAGCGGTGGACTTGTTATAACCTGTGGAAATAATTTGAATATTAATAACGAAATAGGATTGTTTTTAGCAAGTAATATAGCAACTACTTCATCAGGTTCTATGAACGTGTTGGATACAACAGATTTAATTACAAAGACACTTCCATTGCTTATCAATGCACAAAATGCAACTTTTTATCCAACATATATTAATACAACTGGAATTGTTGATTTAGTTAAGTACGCTGGTTATTCAGTAGTTAGTAAAAAAGCCATTGGAGCAGGTAAAGCAATCTACATAGGTTTTGATTATTACAATACGGATGTTTACTCTTCAAAAATTTTAGCAAATGCTATCAAAAGCAATGTGAGTTCTTCACCTTGGTTAACTGTAAGTCCTACATCCGGAACCGTTAACCCGGCTGGAACAAATACAGTAAGTCTACAGTTTAATACTGCAAATTTATCGGCAGGTGTTTATACAACAAATGTAGTTATTAATTCAAACGACTTATCATTGCCAAGTTATAGTTTGCCTGTAAGCTATACAGTTTCAGGAGCTGCTAGCTCAAGTGTATCTGCCAACTGTATTAGTTATGGAACCATGATGCAATATGTAAATAAAACTGATTCTATAAAGATATTTAACACTGGTTGTTCAACTATGTCGGTTTCTTCTTTAACCAATGTAAATGCCGCTTTTAGTTATACTCCTGCCGCATCATTTACAATAGCGCCTTGGTCTAGTAAAAAAATAACTATTAGGTTTAGCCCAACATTAACAGGATTATATAATGATACATTAAGTATTATAAGTAATGGAGGAGATATTAAGGTTTGTTTAAATTCTACAGTAACAGCTGCTCCTACTATTGAAGTAACACCAAGTGCACTTACTATGAGTGCTAGTTGTGGCCAAAGTCCAACTACTAACCTAACAATTGCAAATAATGGCGGATCGAATTTAACGTATACTGCCATAGGATCAAATTCAGCATCAAACATTAAAGTTTTGGTAATAACAAATTTAGTATACCCTAATTATTATGCTAATATGCTTACTGCATTAAATAATTACTCAGTAAATTACACCGTAACTCAACACACGTTAACTAATGTATCTGCACTACAAACAGCATTACAAGGAAAAGATATTATAATCTTCCCTCAGCCTTATAATGGTACTCAATATGTTTTAGGTTCTTTTCAGACCTATAGTACAACGGTAAATAATTTTGTAAATAGTGGCGGAACTGCACTTATGTCTGGGTTTTACAATACAAATATGATGAATGATTTAGGTTTGTTTAATTCGACTTCGTCAAACAGCATAGGTTCTGGATCTACTTTAAATGTTATTGATACAAATGATGTTATCATGCGCGGCTTGCCTTTTGGGAACATTACTTCATTTGGTTATAATTATTATCATACTTTTTCAAACACAAATGTTGTAAATTATATAAGATATGCTGGAACAAATTCAATAGCCTGCAAAAGAAATATTGGCTCTGGAAGAGCTATTTATTTAGCTTTTGATTTTCAGGCTTCAAACGATGTAAATTCCAACAAAATATTAGCAAATAGTGTAAAAAGTTCAGTTACTTCTGTTCCTTGGCTTTCCAGCAGTTCTTCTTCTAATACAGTTGCACCTTCTAATTCATCAGCAATTACTTACACGTTTAACTCTACCGGGTTATCTGCGGGCACCTATTCATCTGTCATTACTGTTAATTCAAACGATCCTTTAACTCCGACATTTACAGTTCCGGTTTCGTTCAGTGTTTTTGGATCTCCAACATCTTCCGTTTCGGCTAATTGTAAATCTTTCGGAACGATAACACAGTATACCAATAAAACTGATTCATTAGTTTTATATAACACTGGTTGTGCAACAATGTCTGTAACGTCCTTAAGTACTTCAAATTCGACCTTCACTTATACACCATCTACTTCTTTTAGTATTGCGCCGTTTGGTAACAAAAAAATATATGTGAAGTTTAGTCCCACAACAGTAGGTGTAATTAATGATACCTTACGAATTACTAATAATGGAGGGAATCAAAACGTGTGTTTATCTGGTACTGTTGCTTCTGCCCCTTCTATTAGCGTTTCTCCAAACAGTTATTCTATTAATTTATCTGCTTGTAGTTCCATTTCAACTGGATCATTAAACATTTCCAATATAGGTGGATCAAATTTAACGTATAGTATTTCAGGGTCATCTACTTCAAGTTCAGTAAATGTATTAGCTATAACTAATTATGTTGATATGACCGGAGAATATATAAATACTATTAATTCTATTAACAGTTATTATGCAGGTTGCAATATAACTCAACATGCGCTAACCTCTGTACCACTATTACAAGCTGCGTTAGTAGGGAAAAAAGTTATATTAATACCAGAACAAGAATCATACGTGTCAGGTTTTTTACAAACGTATAGTGTAACAATTAATAATTTCATTTCTGGGGGAGGAACAGCGATCATATGTGGTTCAGATAATTTATACACTCACAGAGATTTAGGAATATTTTCTCCAACTAATGTGACAAATATATCATCGGGCGTAGTGGTAATTGATACAAATGATGTTATAATGAGGGGATTGCCAATGGGAGCCATAGCTGCTCCAAATGCAATTTATGCGCCTTTATTATCGGACCCATCAATTGTAAATTTTGTAAAAAGTGGTGCCTATTCTGTTGTTTGTAAAAAACAAATTGGCTTAGGAAATGCAGTATTTATTGGAAGTGATTACTATAGTGTGGATAATAATTTTTCTAAAATAATTGCAAATTCCGTTAAAAACTCTAATTCTGTTTTACCAAGTTGGTTAACTATTTCAAACACATCACAAACTGTAACACCTAGTAATAATTCTACTGTTACGTTTACATTAAACTCGGGTACTTTATTAGCTGGAACTTATACTACAAATTTGATAATTACTTCAAACGATCCTATAATACCAACTTATACCGTGCCGATAACCATGATTGTAGGTAATAATCCTTGTGCAAATTTTACATTTACAAATTTAAATAATTGTACAGGAATTGTAACATTTACCAATACAACAGTAAATACCGCAACTTCTTATAACTGGAATTTTGGAAATGGAGTATCTTCAACTCTTACTAATCCTACAATTACTTATTCTGTAGCTGGAACTTACTCAATATCATTAACTGCTTGCAACGGAACGATGTGTTCAACGTACACGAAAATACTCACAATAAGCGGAGTTGATGGCCCTATTTCAAATTCATGTACACCAATTAGCTACATGAATGGATCTACTTATGGAATATTAAATGTTAACCTAAATACAATTAATAAAAGTTCGGGCTATTCAAATCCGGAAGGTTATCAGGATTTTAGTTGTAACAATCAAACAACTTTAACATTAGGAACAACATATACGCTTAATGTAACAACCAGTCCTTCTTATTATGAAAACGTAAGTGTTTGGATTGATTTTGATAATAACGGCACTTTTACAGGAACGGAACAAATTTTAAATTCTTTAAATAAATTATCAACCCATACTTTAACTTTTAGTCCACCTATTACTGCAGTTTTAAATACACCTTTAAGAATGCGTGTTATTGATGAACATAATGGTTATACAATTAATTCTTCATGTTACAATTCTTATTATGGTCAAGCAGAAGATTATACCATTAAAATACAACCAAATAATGTGCCTCCGGTTGCAGCTTTTAGTACAATCATCAATTCATGCCAGGGAACAGTTAATTTCACTGATAATTCATTAAACAATCCAACAAGCTGGAGCTGGAATTTTGGGGATGGAAACGCTTCCTCGAGTCAAAACCCTATACATACATATAGCAGTGCTGGAACATATACAGTTTTATTAATTGCAACAAATGCCTTTGGCAGTAATTATATTCCAAAAACAGTTATAGTTAACCCACTGTTATTTAGTTTTGATATTGCTGGTTTACAATATGTAAACCAACTATTAACATACACAACTAGTTTAAGTGGAGGTTTAGCATACACCTGGGATTTTGGAGATGGCGTTTTATCTGGTAATGAAACAACAACACATACATATACTGCTGCTGGAACCTATACAGTTAAATTAACAATTATTTCAGGTGGATGTGTAAATACAATGTCAACCACCGTTGTTATTTCAACAAATGTTGGCTTGACAGAAACTGGTGTTGAACTATTTAGTCTTAATGTATTCCCAAATCCGTTTAGCTCGCAAACAACTATAAAGTTAAAATTAATAGATGATTCAGAATTAAATTTAGAATTATTAAATGCATTAGGACAAAAAATAAAAACCATAACTGATAAAAAATTTTATGAAAAAGGAGATCATGATTACTCCATTGATTATTTAGCAAAAGGAATTTATTTTTTAAAAATCACATGTAAGGAAAAAACATTTAATTATAAATTAATTTCTATTGACTAATTAGTAAATTTTTAAAAAAATAAATTACATTGGTATAACTTATTAACTAAAAAACAAATCCAAAACGTTCTCTTCAAAAACTTTGAGTGCACTGAGGTAAAAATTAAACATGGACTTCACAACATACACACACACAGTAACTGAACGTTTTATTCGTTACGCAAAAATTGATACTCAATCTGACCCAAATTCGGAAACTTGTCCTAGCACGATAAAACAAAAAAATCTAGGGAAATTATTGGTTGAAGAATTAATTGCTATGGGGATTAAAGATGCAGAACTAGACCAATATGGTTACGTTTATGCTACTATTCCATCCAATACAACTAAGCAGGTTCCTGTGATTTGTTTTTGTTCTCACATGGACACTTCGCCAGATTGTAGTGGCGAAAATGTAAATCCAATTATACATACAAAGTATGATGGAAAAGATATTGTATTACCAAATGATAAAAACCAAATTATTAGATTTGCTGAGCATCCAGATTTAGCAGCACAAATAGGTAATGATATTATTACAACAGATGGTACAACATTATTGGGAGCCGATAATAAATCGGGTATAGCGGAAATTATGGATGCTGCTCATTTTTTAATAACTCATCCAGAAGTAAAACATGGAGCAATTCGTATTTTATTTACACCTGATGAAGAAATTGGAAGAGGTACTGATAAAGTAGATATGAAACGTTTAGGTGCGCAATATGGCTACACCATGGACGGGGAATCATTAGGACATTTAGAGAATGAAACATTTAGTGCAGATGGAGTAACTATTACAATTAATGGTATTCCAACGCATCCAGGTTTTGCAAAAGATAAAATGGAACATTCTATTAAAATTGCTGCCGAAATAATTAATCGTATTCCAAAAGATAAAACACCTGAAACGACAGAAAAGAAACAACCATTTATTCATCCAGTTGCTATCAATGGTGGTTTAGAACAAGTAGAAATAAAATTTATCATTCGTGCTTTTGATACTCCCACATTAAAATCATTAGAAGCAGAATTAGAAGAAATCACTAAATCTGTTTTATCAAACTATAAAAAATCTAGCTACGAATTTAAAGTAACAGAGCAATATCGTAATATGAAAGATGTATTAGATACGTGTTATTTTGTAGTTGAGAATGCTTTAGAGGCAATTGGTAGAACAGGTGTTAAACCAGTTTTATCAAGTATACGTGGTGGAACAGATGGTTCTCGCTTATCTTTTATGGGATTACCTTGTCCAAATATTTACGCAGGCGAACATGCCTTTCATAGCAAATTAGAATGGGTAAGTGTTCAAGACATGGAAAAAGCAACTCAAACCATTGTACATTTAGCGATGATTTGGGAAGAGAAGGCGAAATAAAAAACTATAGTTAAAAATCTAGCTCAATAATCTAATTGATTTTTTAAGCGCTTCAATAAATACATCTATTTCTTCAAATGTATTATAAAAAGCAAAAGACGCTCTGATGGTTCCAGGAATATTATAGAACTGCCATAAGGGTTGTGTACAGTGATGTCCGCTACGAATAGCGACGCCATATTTATCTAATAAGGTTCCAATATCAAAAGGATGAATAGAAGCAACATTAAAAGAGATAACAGAAGTTTTATGTTTGGCGTTGCCATAAATCACTAAGCCTTCAATTTCTTTTAATTGTTTGGTAGCATATTTTAATAAATCATCTTCGTGTTTTTGAATATTTTCAAAACCAATTTCAGTGACATATTTTATGGCAGCCGCTAAACCAATACCACCTTCAATATGAGGTGTTCCTGCTTCAAATTTTAAAGGAGAATCTGCAAATTCAGTTTTTTGTAAAGTAACTGTTTTAATGGTTCCTCCTCCGGTTTGGTAAGGACCAAATTGTTGTAACCATTCTTCTTTAGCATATAATACACCAACGCCAGTTGGACCAAATAATTTATGTCCACTAAAAACGTAAAAGTCACAGTCTAAATCTTGTACATCTGGCTTTAAATGAGGAACCCCTTGAGCACCATCAATTAATACAGCTGCTTTAGATAATGAACGAATGGTTGAAATCATTTCTTTCACTGGATTAATCGTACCAAGTGTATTAGAAATTTGGGTAAAGGCAACGAGTTTTGTTTTTGCTGTAATTAATTTTGGAAGTTCTTCTAATATTAATTCACCATCTTGATTAATAGGAATATATTTTAAAACAGCTTTTTTTTCTTCACATAATTGTTGCCATGGAACAATATTACTATGATGTTCCATTTGTGTGATGATGATTTCATCTCCTTCTGTAATTGCTAAGTTTCCAAAACAATGTGCTACTAAATTGATTGATTCAGTTGTACCTTTCGTGAAAATAATTTCACTAGCTTGTTTGGCATTAAGGTGTAATTGTATGGTTTTACGAGCTTCTTCGTAAGCAATCGTAATTTCTCTGCTTAATGTATGAACGCCACGATGGATGTTTGAATTTTGGTAAGCATAATAATGCGAAATAGCATCAATAACCATTTGTGGTTTTTGCGCAGTAGCACCATTATCAAAATACACTAATGATTTTCCGTTTACTGTTCTTGAAAGAATAGGGAAGTCTTTGCGTATTTCGTTTACATTAAACATAATTAAAGTGATTTTTCGAACAAATGTAGTACTCTTTCTTGTAAGGAAGGGATTTCAATTTTGTCAATTAATTCTTGAGCGAAGGCTTGTAATAATAACTTACGAGCGCTTTCTTCTCCAATACCACGAGCTTTTAAATAAAACAAAGCTTCTGTGTCTATTTTACCAGTGGATGTTCCATGTGAACACTTTACATCATCTGCATAAATTTCTAATTGAGGTTTTGTATTAATTGTCGCGTCATCGCTCATCAAAATATTTTTGCTGCTTTGATAAGCATTTGTTTTTTGTGCGTCTTTACGAACAAATATTTTTCCGTTAAATGTTCCTGCAGATTTATCTTTAGCGATGCCTTTGTATAACTCATTACTTTCGCAATGTGGCATTTGATGATCAATTAATGTATGATTATCTATTTGCTGAGTACCACTAGAAATAAATAAACCATTTAAGTGCGCTTCGCAATTAGAATCTGCTAACACCACATTGTGATTGTTACGCACTAATTCTCCACTCAAAGTCATGGTTGTGTTTGAGTAGTTAGAATATTTATTAATCTTTACTTGGTTTGTATTAACCGAATAAGACAAAGCGCCTTCGTTTTGAAATGTATGACACGTTAATTTTGCATTCTCTCCTACAAACTTTTCGCTTACAAAATTTGAGAACACTTTTGCTGAACCAATGTTATAAAAGCTTTCGATTAAGGTTGCTTGTGCGTTGGCTTGAACATTAATAAAACTGCGAGTATTCGTTACAATATTTGCATTACCACTATTCACATAAATTACATGTAATGGCATGGGAATAATATTATTTCTATCCACTTGTAAAAACAAACCATTTGCTGAGAATGCCGTGTTTAAAGCAATTAAAGCATCGGTATCAGATTTTGCTTGAGAACATAATAGTGCTTTTTCAGAATTAGACAGTTCATTTAACGAGTTAACTGTTAAACCTTTTACAATCATTTTCTCACTTAACTCTTCACTATATACACCATTAACTAATACTAAGTTAATCGCCTCATCTATTTTTAATGGAGCAATGTCAGCGTTAGTTAATTCATTAAATGCTTGTTCAACTGATTTAAATTCTTTGCGAAGAACCGCTTCGATATTACAGTATTTATAGTCTTCGTGCTTGTTATTAGGAATGCCTTTGTCTTCTAAATATCTGATTGCAGAAATAATTTCTGCGTCAGGCATAAAAGCAACCTTTGAAGACTTACTTTGAAGTTGGTCTAACAATGTTTGTGTAACTGCACTTTTATTATCTGCTACTAACGACATATTAATCTGCTATTTCAAATTCTTTTTTAATCTCATCATAACCTTTAGCTTCCATTTCTAGGGCTAATTCTTTTCCACCGCTTTTAACAATACGACCTTTGTAAAGAATATGTACAAAATCAGGAACGATATAATCTAATAAACGTTGGTAGTGAGTAATCACAATGGTTGCATTATCTTTTGATTTTAATTTGTTTACACCAGTAGCTACTATACGTAATGCATCAATATCTAATCCACTATCCGTTTCATCTAAGATGGCTAATTTAGGATTCAACATTGCCATTTGAAAAATCTCGTTACGTTTTTTCTCCCCACCACTAAATCCTTCATTAACACTTCGGCTTGCTAATTTAGCATCTAACTCCACTAATTTTGATTTCTCTTTTACTAAAGCTAAGAAATCTTTTGCCGCCATTTCTTCTTGTCCGTGGTAAGCACGAATTTCATTCAATGCTGTACGTAAAAAATTAATATTACTTACTCCTGGAATTTCGACAGGGTATTGAAATGCCAAAAATAAACCTTCACGAGCTCTATCTTCAGCCGATAAATCCAATAAATTTTTTCCGTTGAAGATTACTTCGCCTTCAGTCACATCATAATCTTCACGACCAGCTAAAACACTTGATAATGTTGACTTTCCAGAACCATTTGGTCCCATAATGGCATGAACTTCACCAGCTTTTACTTCTAAGTTAATACCTCTTAATATTTCTTTATCGCCAATTGACGCGTGTAAATTTTTTATTGATATCATAAGTCCCTCCAACCTCCCCAAAGGGGAGGCTTTATTAAATGTTTATATATTTATTTTTATTTTTCACTTTAATACGTTTATCTCTCCTCCCCTTCGGGGAGGTCGGATGGGGCTTTTACCCAACACTTCCCTCTAAACTAATTGCTAATAATTTTTGTGCTTCAACAGCAAATTCCATTGGTAATTTATTTAATACTTCTTTGCAATATCCATTCACGATTAAGCCAATTGCTTTTTCGTTATCAATACCACGTTGCTTGCAATAAAATAATTGGTCTTCCCCAATTTTACTTGTTGTTGCTTCGTGCTCTACAACGGCTGATTTATCTTTAATTTCGATGTAAGGAAATGTATGTGCGCCACATTTATCGCCCATTAACAAACTATCACATTGCGAAAAATTACGTGCGTTACTTGCTCCTTTTTTTATTTGAACCAATCCTCTGTAACTATTATTACTAAAACCTGCTGAAATACCTTTTGAAATAATGGTTGAACGTGTGTTCTTTCCAATATGAATCATTTTGGTTCCAGTATCAGCTTGCTGATAGTTATTAGTAACCGCAACCGAATAAAATTCGCCAACTGAATTATTTCCTTTTAAAATAACCGAAGGATATTTCCAAGTCACTGCAGAGCCTGTTTCTACTTGAGTCCAACTAATTTTAGAATTGTCTTCTAAACAAATTCCACGCTTGGTAACAAAATTAAAAATACCACCTTTACCATCTTTATCACCAGGATACCAGTTTTGTACGGTACTGTATTTTACCTCAGCATTTTTATGAGTAATAATTTCTACTACCGCTGCGTGCAATTGATTCTCATCTCGCTGAGGAGCCGTGCAACCTTCTAGGTAAGACACATAAGCATCTTCATCAGCAATAATTAAGGTGCGTTCAAACTGACCAGTACCACTAGCATTGATACGAAAATACGTTGATAATTCCATTGGAGAACGAACCCCTTTTGGAATATAACAAAATGAACCATCCGTAAAAACTGCAGAGTTTAATGCTGCGTAAAAATTATCAGTTGGCGGCACTGCCATGCCCATGTATTTTTTTACTAACTCAGGATGATCTTGAACAGCTTCACTGAAAGAGCAAAAAATAATTCCCTTTTCTGCTAAAGTTTCTTTAAACGTTGTTTTAACCGAAACACTATCAAATACCACATCAACCGCGATATTACTTTGTACGCCACTTAAACGTTTTTGTTCTTCTAATGATATACCAAGCTTTTCAAATGTTTTTAATAATTCAGGATCTACTTCATCTAAGCTCGCTAATTCCTTTTTAGGTTTAGGTGCCGAGTAATAAATGATATCTTGAAAATTCGGTTTAGTGTATGATACATGCGCCCATTCAGGCTCCACCATGTTTTGCCAATTACGAAAAGCCTTTAAACGGAATTCTAACATCCATTCTGGTTCGTTTTTTTTAGCTGAAATAAATTTAATGATGTCTTCGTTTAACCCTTTAGGCGCTTCATCAGCGTCGATATTGGTTGTAAATCCCCATTCGTAATCTTTATTGATATGTTCTTCTAATATTTCGTTTGCCATTATAGTAGTTCAAAGTTAAAGGTTCAAAATTCAAAATATAGCTTGAAAATTATTTCTCACTCATGTATTTTGTTCCTTTTAATTCAGATTGTTTTAAATAATTGATAAGTCCCGAAAGCATTTTACTTACTTGCGTGACTTTCTCATATAGTAGAACAAACTCTTCTTCATTTATAAAATTTAGTTCTTTAATAATATATAATTGTGCTCTTACTTCTCCTGCCGATCCTTTTGCTATACTCAAAAATTGAATAAACTCTTTATTTCCATTTCTTTCAAATCCTTCTGCAATATTAGATATTACAGATATCGACGCTCTTCTTATCTGATCTTTAAGTCCAAAGTCTTTTCTCAAACTTTCATTTTCAGTAATTTTATAAATCATTACTGAAGCGTCCTTTGCTGCAATCCAAACTTCTAAATCTTCAAATCTTTTTGCTACAGCCATCCTTTGAACTTTGAATCTTAAACTTTAAACACTAAAACTTTCTCCACAACCACAAGAACGCGTAGCGTTAGGGTTTTTAAAAACGAATCCTTTACCATTTAATCCGCCACTGTAATCTAATTCAGTTCCCACTAAGTATAAAAAGCTTTTACGATCCACTACAACTTTTACTCCGTTGTCTTCAAATAATTGGTCGCCTTCTTTTATCACGTTATCAAAAACTAGGTTGTACATTAAACCAGAACAGCCTCCTCCATCTACACCCACGCGAATAAATGTATCTGCTGGTTTATTTTCTTCTTTTATTAAATTAATAGCGTGCTCTTTAGCCGCGTTGCTTACTGTTATCATTTTGTAAGTAATTAATTGTTAGTTACTTGGCGCTTATTCTTAATTAGATTAATTCTAAACGGAGTACAAAAATACCACTTTTATGGTATGTAAACAAATAATTTAAGGAATAGTTTTTTAGCTAAAAATTAAGCCGCTGAAAACTCAGCGGCTTAATTTTGATATAGTGCGCTAGTCTTTTACTCTATTAAACCTTAGCGCTTTTAAAATAAAGTTTGGTAAAGACTTTTTAGGATCACGTTTACGTAAATCTAAGTACCAACCAATTTTTTTAACCACTGGTAGTTTTTTTGTCTCAACAAATTCAATTAAAGTGCCATCCGCATCTTCAATGTAAGTGAAGTGACCAGCAGCTTCTCCCATTTCAAAACCTGTGCCACCATCAACCGTAAAAGGCTGCCCAGCTTTTATACAAGCTTCTTCCAAAGCTTTCATGTTTTTGATATCAAAGCATAAATGGATAAAACCACAATCACCCCACAAACGATTTTCAAAAATTTTACGAGGTGTATAATCAAACGCTTGAACTAATTCAATTTCATTATCCCCTAATAATGGGCCAAAGCTTCCTTCGCGAGGTTTGCTGTTTCTTAAAACAACTCTTCTGAATTTCTTTTGTGATCCTTCAACACCTTTCCAATCTGTAAATGTGTCTGTTGAATCACTAATTACTTTATCAAAACCTAATACCGTTTTATATAATCCAATAGACTTATCAATATCTTTTACTCCAATAACAGCACCTAAAATTCCACCGGTTGTAAAATCTTTTTGCTGGTACCATGATGTTTTTTCTTCGATAATTTCAAAAACATTACCCCATAAATCATGGATATAAAAATGTTTTCTTCCGTCTGGAGCAGTTGTTACTTCAGTAAGCATTTTAGCTCCAAAATTTTTTAGATGAGCATATGAAGCTTGAATATTATACGATTTTATTTTTCCAGCATAAATCCCAATATCACCTAATTGAATTTGAAATTCAGCATTTTGAGCTTGACGACTTGTGTATTGCCAAATCTCGAAACCACCACCACCATTCATGCTAATAGCAAGGATAGCATGGCGCGCATGTGGCATATTTGCTGTGTAAGGCAACATCAATTCTGCCATAGCGGCTTCTTCAAATATTTTTATATCAGTACCAAACGCTTTGCGGTACCATTTAAATGTTTCTTGAACATTAGTGTTTCCAACTCCTAATTGTTGTATTCCTGAAATAATGTAGCTCATATATATTTTAAAAATGTAAAATTAAAGTTTTTATTTTAATCGTTCTTGAATTTCATAACAACATACTTTTCAGGAACAACTAACTCTGAAGTACAGTAGTTTAATTTTTCCTGCATTGCTTCCGGGTATTCTTCCACTACAACAAAACCAAATGGCTCAAAAAATGTAGGAATGATACAAACCAAATATAGTGGTTCAGTAGCCTTTTGTATTAATGCTTGAACTAGTTGTTTTCCGACTCCTTTTAATCTTTCGGGCTCAATAACACCCAAAGAACATAATTCTGAACAGTTATCTCTTTGTCGAATTCTACCAAACCCAACTAATTCATGATTACTTGTTGCCACTAAAAATTCTTCTTTTGATAGCTCTCTATTATCCAGCTCAAAGTTTTGAATATATGTTTTAATTAATTCAAAAAGAGAATCATCCGTGTTTTGTATCATTATCGATTTGATAAATTGATTTGTTTAAGGTTGATGCAAAAATACTCATTCTAAACCACTATTGTCGTTAAACAAAATATTTTTAATAGTAATAATTTATCTAAATATGGATTGTAAGAAACAATAAAATTGTATTTTTATATATTAAATATATAATAGATGAAACAAGAATATGATGTTGTAATTGCAGGTGGTGGATTAGCTGGTTTAACTTTATCCATACAACTAAAACAAGCAAATCCTAATATCTCCATTTTAATTTTAGAAAGTAGAGATAAAGCTGCGGCAATAGCGGCTCACAAAGTTGGAGAATCAACTGTGGAATTAGCCACGCATTATTTTAGAGAGGTTTTGGGATTAAAAAATTATTTAGAAGAATTTGAATTACCAAAACATGGTTTACGTTTCTTTTTTACTGATCATAAAAAAACAGAACTATCAAATCGTGTAGAGTTAGGGCCACGTTTAAAATTACCTGTTCCAAGTCATCAATTAGACAGAGGTACTTTTGAAAATTACTTAGAAAAGTATACAAAAGAATTAGGTACCGATTTTTTATTAGCTGCACGTGCAAAAGATGTCGTGTTTGGAGAAAACGGTAATAAGCATGAAGTCATTTATGCACATGAGCGTGAAGACAAAAAAATAAAAACAAAATGGTTAGTAGATGCTACAAGTCGTATTAGCTTATTAAAGAAAAAATTAGGTTTCCAAAAAGAAGCACCACACAATGTAAACGCTGCATGGTTTAGAGTAAAGGGAGTTGTTGATATTGACGAATGGAGCGACAACAAAGAATGGAAAACCTTTTTAGCGCCAAAATTACGTTACTTAAGTACTGTCCATTTTATTGATAAAGGATATTGGTTATGGGTAATTCCTTTAGGTTCAAAAAACACTAGTATAGGTATTGTAGCAGATGAAGATATACATCCATTTGAAACCATTAACACATACGAAAAAGCTGTAGCTTGGATTCACAAACACGAACCGCAAGCCGCTAAACATGTTTGTCCTAATAAAGAAGATATTTTAGATTTTAGAATTTTAAAACACTTTGCTCATGATAGCAAGCGCGTGTATTCATCAGATAGATGGGCTGTGACAGGAGAGGCGGGATTATTTTTAGATCCATTTTATTCTCCAGGTAGCGATTTTATTTCTTTAAATAACACTTGGTTAAGTGATTTAATTTTAAGAGACTATAAAGGAGAAGATATTACAGTGCGTGCTCAGATTTATGAGCAAACCCTTTTATCATGGTTTAAGGACTGGTTGCCAATTTATCAAGACAAATATAAATTGATGGGCAACACACAGATTATGGTATTTAAAATCTTCTGGGATTGGGCTATTTATTGGTCGGTACCTTGTTTATTATTTACCAACCATGGATTTACAGATTTAAAAATATTGAAAGAATTATTTGTTTCAGAAAAGAGCTTAGGTCGTAAATTCGGTAAATTAAACAAAGCCGTTCAGGATTTATTTATTGATTGGTTACCTTACGAAAAAGCAATTTTCGAAAATCGTTACATAGATCCTTTAGATTTAACTTATCTCAAAAGCTTTCAAAGAGGAATAGACGAAATGCATGGTGCCGATGCCATTGTAACTAAGGTAGCTGAAAACATGGTGGTTTTAGAAAAAGTAGCTGCTGAACTATTCCGTTTAATTAGCAACCAAGTAAATAATACGCCTTTAGATCTCGTTGTTGATCCGTATTTAATTACATTAAAAACTCCATATAACGCCTCTGAACACGCAAATGGTTTATCTGTTGATGAAGCCATTAAAACGGATGTTGCAAAAATGTGGTTTTATGAAGATGCCGTACTAGCATAATCTTTACTAATAGTGATTTCTGAGCAATAAAATAGTATATCTTGCGTTCTTTATTGAACTAAGTTAACCTTATGCTCCCCGCAATTTGGCATCGCTATATATTTTTGTTTGGCTTAATTGGATTAGCTGCAGGGATGCTATTTGGAACTGTTCCTACTAGTATTCCTCAAATTATTTTAGCCGCCAACTGGTTGTTAGAAAAAGACTTCTCATGGAAGTGGCAGCAATTAAAATCAAATAAAATTTTTTGGATTCTTATTTCTCTTTTTGTCTTACACCTGTTAGGTATGATTTACACTAATAATGTACAAAGAGGATTAGATGATTTAAGAAACAAAATTCCATTATTGGTTTTACCATTAATTTTATTTTCCACTAAACCATTATCGCTTAAAGAATTAAAATTACTTTTTGGTTTTTTCTTTTTAAGTGTGTTTGTTAGCTCTGTTTGTTGCTACGCTGTTTATGTAGGCTATACAAAAAAAGTAATTGTAGATGTTAGGAGTGCTTCTGTTTTTATGTCGCACATTCGTTTCTCTTTATTTATTGCATTTGCAATAATTGGACTCATATATTGGAGTTTAAGAGAACAACCTTTTTCTTTAAAAATATTGAGTTTTTTAGCCATGGTTTGGTTATTGTTTTTTATGTATAAACTTGAAATGGCCACTGGGTTTTTATGCTTAATAATAGTTGGAGGATTATTATTAATTATCTATATTATAAAAAAACTACCTAAAACAGTTTCTGGCTTTATTTTAATTTTTGTGTTTATATCGCTTGTGTTTCTTATAAAACAAGCGACAGAGAGCTTTCGCATGTTTGATAAAACACCAAATAGTTCATCAAACATCTTATTAGAAAAAACTAAAAATGGCAGGCCTTATTTGCAAGACACTATTTTTGGTATTGCTGAAAATGGAACCTTAATTACTATCAATATTAACGATGAGGAATTACAAAACGAATGGAATAAGAAAAGTAAAATAGCATTTAACAGCTCCGATAAAAAAGGAAACAACTTGCGATACACTTTATTGAGATACATGGCTAGCAAGAGTTTAACTAAAGATTCTGTTGGACTTACTGCTTTGAGCCAAAAAGATATAAGTGCAATTGAAAACGGAAACACAAACTATAAATATAACTTCAATAGTGGGCTCATTGCTAGGTGGAGAGAATTGATTTGGGAATATACAAAGTATAAAAGGGGAGAAAATCCATCAGGGCACACACTCACCATGCGCTTAGAGTTTTGGAAAACTGGCAGCTACATCGTTCATCATAATCCCATCATTGGTGTGGGCACTGGCGATATACAAGATGCCTTTAATGACATGTATCATGAAACGAATTCGAAGTTAGATTTAATTTGGAGATTGAGATGTCATAACCAATACTTAGCAATCACAGTAGCTTTTGGTTTTATAGGGCTGATAGTATTCTTATTTTATTTATTGTATCCGGCTTTTGTTTTAAGAAAAAAATTGCACTACTTATATTGGCCATTTTTTTTAATTGCTCTTTTATCTTTTATTACAGAAGATACCTTAGAAACACAATCGGGTCTGACCTTTTTTATTTTCTTTCAGACTTTATTTTTGTGGTTGGCATCACATAATTCATCATTACAAGAAACAAAAAAAGAGCCGTGATAATCACAGCTCTTTCCAATTATTAGTTTGATTTATTTCTAGTCGTTTAGTTTCAGCACTGCCATAAACGCACTCTGCGGAATCTCTACATTACCAACTTGTTTCATACGCTTTTTACCTTCTTTTTGTTTTTCTAGTAATTTACGTTTACGGCTAATATCACCGCCGTAACATTTTGCTGTTACGTCTTTACGAATGGCACTAATGGTTTCACGAGAAATAATTTTAGCTCCTATGGCCGCTTGAATAGGAATTTCGAATTGTTGTTTTGGAATTAATTCTTTTAACTTTTCACAAATCTTTTTACCAAACTGATACGAATTACTTCTGTGTATTAAACAAGATAAAGCATCTACTGGTTCGCCTTTTAATAAAATATCTAATTTTACTAAATCAGATTCTTTCATTCCAATTGGATGATAATCAAAAGAAGCGTATCCTTTTGAAATTGATTTTAATCTATCAAAGAAATCAAATACCACCTCACCTAACGGCATTTCAAACACCAACTCTACTCTATCTGCTGTTAAATAATTTTGAGTAACAATTTGCCCACGTTTCTCAATACACAAACTCATTACGGGGCCAATAAAATCTGACTTGGTAATGATATTTGCTTTAATATATGGTTCTTCAATATAATTAATACGAGCTGGGTCTGGCAAATCACTTGGGTTATTAACCGTTACCACATCGCCATTTGTTTGGTAGGCAAGATACGATACGTTAGGAACTGTTGTAATAACTGTCATTTTAAATTCACGCTCTAATCGCTCTTGCACAATTTCCATGTGCAACATGCCTAAGAATCCGCATCTAAAGCCAAATCCTAGCGCCAATGATGATTCAGGTTCCCAAGTTAAAGACGCATCATTTAACTGAAGCTTTTCCATACTATAACGCAATTCCTCAAAGTCTTCAGTATCCACTGGATAAATCCCAGCAAATACCATTGGTTTTACTTCTTCAAATCCATGAATAGCTTCAGCACACGGTATATCAAAATGCGTAATAGTATCACCTACTTTTACCTCTTTTGCTTCTTTAATTCCAGAGATAATGTAACCAACATCACCAGTGCTCATCACATTACGTGGTTCTGGTTTTAATTTTAGTACGCCAATTTCATCGGCGTTGTAAACTGAACCAGTATTAAAAAACTTTACCTTATCTCCTTTTTTGATTGTACCATTTATGATTTTGTAGTAAGCAATAATTCCTCTAAAACTATTGAAAACGCTATCAAAAATTAATGCTTGTAATGGCGCTTCTGGATTGCCAACAGGACATTTTACACGCTCAATAATAGCTGCTAAAATTTCTTCAATACCCATTCCTGTTTTACCACTTGCTGGAATAACATCGCTTCGTTCGCAACCAATTAAATCAACAATTTGGTCGGTAACCATTTCTGGCTCTGCACTTGGCAAATCCATTTTATTAAGAATTGGAATGATTGTTAAATCATGCTCTAATGCTAAATATAAGTTAGAAATCGTTTGTGCTTGTATCCCTTGTGCTGCATCTACTATTAAAAGTGCGCCTTCGCAAGCAGCAATAGAACGAGATACTTCATAACTAAAATCAACGTGACCAGGAGTATCAATTAAATTAAGTACAAATTTTTCACCTTTATAGGTGTAATCCATTTGAATAGCATGACTTTTAATAGTAATTCCTCGTTCTTTTTCCAAGTCCATATCATCAAGCACTTGTGCTTCCATTTCGCGACTTGTAATCGTTTTGGTATACTCCAATAAACGATCTGCTAAAGTAGATTTACCATGATCAATATGGGCAATGATGCAAAAATTACGTATGTTCTTCATCTAGTATAAAATAAGTTTGCAAAGATACATTATTGATGGGAATTAAAAGAATTGCAACGAAAATAAATAAACCACTCAATGTCAATAAAATAGGGCTTATATTTCTTTCCTCATACGAGCTACGGGAATGTCTAATTGCTCTCGGTATTTGGCAATTGTTCTCCGTGCAATATTATATTTTTTTTCTTTTAAAATTTCACAAAGTGCGTCATCTGTTAATGGTTTCTTTTTATCCTCATTCGCAATGCACTCTTGTAATATTTTTTTAACTTCTCTTGTACTCACTTCTTCACCGCCATCGGTGCTTAAAGATTCAGAGAAAAATGTTTTTAATAAAAATGTACCGTATGGCGTTTGAACATATTTACTGTTAGCCACTCGAGATACTGTAGAAATATCCAAGCCTACTTTATCCGCAATATCTTTCAATATCATTGGCTTAAGTTTCGACTCATCTCCACTGGCAAAATACTCTTGTTGATATTCCATAATAGCATGCATAGAAACCAACATGGTTTGATGACGTTGCTGAAGGGCTTCAATAAACCATTGAGCTGATTCTATCTTTCCCTTAACAAACGAACTGGCTTCTTTTATGGATTTTTCTTTTGCACGAGAATACTCTTTAAGCATCTCAATATAATCGGCACTAATTTTTAAATCAGGTAAATTTCTTTGATTGATGCTTAATTCAGGAATCCCATCGTTAACACTAATGCTAAAATCTGGAACAACTTCCGACATTTGACCTTTGTTATCACCTTCAGAATTTCCTGGTCGAGGATTTAAATGTGTAATCTCAGCAATGACGTCTTTTAAATCGTCATCTTCTATATTTAATTTACGAATAATTTTATCGTAATGCTTTTTAGAAAACTCATCCATCATAGTTTTCACAACTTCAATGGCCAACTGAGTTTCTTTAGCCTTAATGGGTTTTCTGTCTAGTTGAATTAACAAACATTCTTGCAACGTACGAGCACCAACACCAGCGGGATCGAACTCTTGAATGGTTTTTAAAACTTCTTCTAATTCTTCTTTGGTTGTTTGTGTGTTTTGAGAAAATGCTAAATCATCCACAATTAAATCCAAATCTCTTCGAATGTAACCGTCTTCATCTATACAACCTATTAAATATAAACCTATAGAAAATTGTTTTTCTGTTAGTTCTCTTAGTCCTAACTGTTCTTCAAGTTGAGAATGAAAATCAGGACCCTCCACTACAACCGATTGAAATACCTCATCATCAGCACTGCGATTTGAAATTTCATATTTGTAAGCATCTAAATCGCCCGCATCCATGTAATCTTCTAGTTCATATCCATCATCTATTTTATCAACTTCTTTTTCTTTCTCATCAAAATCACTCACCTCATCATTATCAGAATTATCAATTTCGTCATATTCATTTTCTACATCTTCTCCATCTAACTCGTTGTTGTCTTCTTCTAAAGCTGGGTTTAATTCTAATTCTTCTTTTATACGTTGTTCTAAAGCAACTGTAGGCAACTGCAACAATTTCATTAACTGAATTTGTTGAGGCGAAAGTTTTTGTAATAACTTTAAGTGCTGTGTTTGCTTTAATGCCATAATGTTAAGCAAATATACAAAAGAGCCCCGAATATTTTTCGAGGCTCTTCATAATTATTTAAACTAAAAATTAATAGTTATAATAAGGCGAAATTAATGCGTAAACCACAACACCAGTTAATGTAACATATAACCAAATTGGGTAGCTAAAGCGCGTCATTTTTTTATGTTTTACTCTATCATCTTTTAATGCATAATAAAAAGATAATAAAATCATTGGTAATACTATTACAGCTAAAAATATATGGCTTAATAAAATTACTAAATAAACTGGCCTTATTCCTGAAACCGCTGCCAACTCAATTTCTTCAAGAGCCCCGTTATGATTAACATCTCCAAATTTTGTATCTGGAATAAAATAATGAGCCGTAACATATGAAATCAAAAACAAACTAGATAATAAAAAAGCTGTTAGATTTAACTTTTTATGTAACTCAATATTTCTTTTTTTAATTGCCCATAACGACGCAATTAAAAAAACGCTACAAGACCCATTTAAAAAAGCGTTTAATAACGGTAACTTATAAATAAAACTTGGAAAAGTATCTGGTACTGGAATTAACTTTTGATTTAATACCACAACTACTACGCAAATTAAGGCGCTAACACCTAAAACTAGTTTAAAAACTGTTTTATCATTTTGTTTACTTAATACTGTTTGTGTGCTCATATTTAATTTTGTATAAAAGTTCCTTTAAATTTTGTAAATATAGTGTTTTCAAAAAACAATTTAGCGTCTGCTTGTAATTGATTATCTTCTTGCTTATATGTAATTTCTATGTTTACTTTAGGGTGTTGTGTTGGTACAATCATTCCTGTAAACTTGATATTATTACCATTTGTAAGCGTTAAATCCTTTTTAATTTCTTGTTGCAAAAGTTCTTTAATTATTTGAGTTTGACAAACACCGGGCACTACTGGCATTTGTTCGAAATGTCCTTTAAAAATAGAATGTGATTCATTTAGATTTATTATTGCCGCTATTGTTGTTTCGTTTGTTTTAACGCATGACTCCATCGTATAAAAATCATTTAATAAAAAACTGTTGCTCATCTTATTCTTCTATTTTATTAAGTTCAATTTTAATTTTTACTAGACCAAATTGCGTACTTTTTATTTGGGTATACACTTTTTTTTCGTGGTCAAATGTATAACTTATAAAACGGTTTTTTTTACTTTTTATAAAAATTTGTTGGGATGAAATTCCATTTGTTGTATCAGCAATAAGATATCTATGTTTTTCGTCTTCTATTTCGTAATATGATTTAAAATTTTTATTACTTGATAAGGCGGCATGTTTATTAAAAACATCTAATAATAACATTTGTTTAAATCCTGTTTTTAGTGAATTAATAAGCGCCTCTTTATTTAAAGGTTCAAACACATAAACAGCATTCATGTTGTTTTTTTTCCATTCAAAATCAAACATTTTCATGCCTATTTCAGTTACAAAAATTATATGCGTGGTTAATGAATCAGTTTTTTTAACAATGATAATACCGGTTAAATGATTTTTTAAAACATCAATAGAGGCTTTAAATTTTGAGGCTTTGTTGTCATTTAATACTGCTGGAAATGATTTTTCGGTAATTACAACACGGTTACATGTTGTTGGATGTTTGAATTTAGAAATGCGGCACGAAACAAATAGTAAACAAATGCAAATACTACTTAATAATAAATATGGTTTCGGCAACTGGAACATTTAATTTTTTGTTTATGAAATCTAAAGATGTTAAATCATCGTTGTTTTCAATCATTTCCATTTTAGCCACCGAAGTTACGTTTTTATCAAAATACAAGTTAATTTTTTTGAATGTTTCTTTCATGTTTTTAACCTGAGGTATCAATTCTAATTTATATACCTTATCATTTTCATAATAACTGGTTTTAAATTTATTGGATTTAAATATGGTGCCTTGAACACAAGACAACATAATGTCATTAATTTCTTTAAACACTTTATTACTATTCATATCGTATTTATTCGTCTTTTTCTCGTCTTTAATAAGTACTTTTTCTTTATTAATAACAATTAAATATTTGGAGGGTGACGCATATTCCCAGCGTAAAAAATTTTCTTTTTTAAACACAAAATGCCCTTTGCTAACTATCTTTTCGGATAAAATACTTAGGTTTTTTTCTTGGGTAAAATCTGCTTCAATAGAATTAGTAGCTTTGCTCATATTTTCTATTTTTTGCTTGAGAGAAAGCGTGTCTTTTACAGGTTTAAAATTTTGAGAAAAACCTATTAAGGGAAAGAAAAGTAAAAGTAAAAACTTGTTCATAAACCAAAAGTAAAAATAAATTATGCGTTTATGGCCAATAAATTGTTAAGAAACTTTAAGATAAATTCCATTTTTTTTTCCATTCGTCCATAAAAGGCGGCATGGTTATAAAAAGCTCTTTGTTTACTGGGTTCATAAACACTTGTGTTGTTCGTCCTGTACATGCCAAGTAACCATGTTTTAAGCTTATAACTTTATATTCAAATATTAGTTTTGCAGCAGGAGAATTAATAAATGTTGTTTCAATTACTGCTGTGTCGCCATATTCTAAAATACGTTTAAAGTTTACTTGCAAATCAATTAAAGGAACTGCGAAACCATGTTCGTAAACATCTAAATAACCTAATCCATATTGCTTACCAAATGCTTCTCGTCCATCCTCAAAATACCTCACATAATGGCCATGCCAAACAACTCTTAACGAATCTACTTCGCTAAATTTGATAAACATTTCTGTAGTATTTTTAAGCATGTTCAAATATAACCTTGTTTTTATAAAAAAAACAATCGGTGTTTTTAATTAAAACTCAATTTATGATATACCTTGCTTGTTTAACAGTAAACACAGGTGAGAAAATTTTTTGTTTTTATAAATTCAAAAATCCTACAAAAACTTTATCTAATTTATAGACTATCAATATGTTAAAAATTATGTCTTTTACAAATACTTACTATTATTTAAATTATTTATTTGTTATATTTGCGTAAACTAATTAACTATAAAATTAATCAACATGAAAAAAATTTACTCTTTAATTGGAGCAATTGTTCTTACTTCGTCTGTATTTGCTCAAGAAGAACAACTAAAAGGCAAAGTAATTGCTACTCCTTTAGATCAAGCACAAACATCAACTAGTACGTCTTTAAAAAAAACAGCTGCTGCTGGCGATACTATTGGCTGGACCAAATCAACTGGAGCTAGATATTTACCTATATTTAATCCAAACGGTAGTAATTATGTTAATCGTACTTTTAAGAGTTCGGGTGGTGGTTATCTCTTTGGTAATAATGGTGCTAGTATAAACATGTGCGCTCAAGGTTTCTTAAATGTAACCGAGAAAACTGTTGTTATTAGTAAAGTTTTAATTTCTGTGTTCGCCAAGAAAAAAACTAGTGTTGGTGCATCAAACATTATAGTTAGTATTTATGATATGGCTCCAAACAAAGCTTGGAACGAAACTTCTCCAACTAATACTGTTGCTGTTTTAAACTCTGACGGTCCAAACAATCTATTATCTTCAACACCTGTTGCTTTTACTGCAATTGATACTACTTCATTTAAGACAGAAGTACCTAGCCGCTTTACTGTTGCTACTTTCTCTGCTCCAGTTACTTTCTCAACAAGTTTTGCTATAGCTGTTGATTCTAGAACAACTACTGCTGGTGGTATAGCTCCTGGTGATACTTTAAGTTTAACATCAGATGAAGATAATTTAGATAATACTTTGGGTTATACGTTCCTTAGAGTTGCTAACAACAGATGGTACGTTGCAGACTATCTAGTTGGTGTAAAAAGTAATCTTGCTATTTTCCCAATTCTTGATGACGAATATGTTGGTGTAACTGAGTTTTTTAACGGTGTTAAATTAAGCGCACTATACCCAAATCCAACTAAAGATGTTGCAACTATCGCCTACTCTTTAGAGAAAGCTTCTAC
>JBEIPP010000241.1:0-3612 GCA_040376995.1 Flavobacteriales bacterium | reverse complement strand
TTTTTACATATTTCCGCTTTTAGGTCAACCGGATTTTGTATGTTGTCAACACATGTTTTTGTCTTACAGCTCTGAGTGAATAAAACTATAAAAGTCAGGATTATTATATTTTTGAGTGTCGTCATAAACTTGCCACTAACGTTTTGGCGCTTGGCGCAGTGGCGGATTTCGGAGTACAAAACTGTCAATACACAACAAAAGTTGATGCGAGGTAGAATGTTTAATTAACCACGTCACCCGCCATTGAGCCAAACGCCTGTTACCACCAGTGCTTCTCATTTAATCGTCCTCATTATTTCTCTTTTAAAACCTTAATTACTTCTTCCGGTGCTTCTTCCTGCGGGAAATGACCAACAGCTGGAAGTTTGACTACAGTTGAATTTTTCCAGTTGTCAAGCCAAAAGTTCAAGTCTTGTTCTCTAAAAGCAATGTCTTTCATGCCCCAAACAAAGGTTGTAGGAATATTATTGATCTTGTCTTTCTGTTGCCACAAACTGTCTAACCACTTGCTTGAGCCGATGATTTGTTTTGGAAAAACATAACATCCTTTTCGCTGTGCAGGTGTTTCTAAATGAAGATAATAATGCTTGTGTATGTGTTTGCTCAATTTCTTTGAGTCGCCAACAGCTTTCTTAACTACTTGTTTGCCAAAGAAATTAAACCTTTTTATCAGAAATCGTCCAAGCCCACCTCCCATAAAATTGCTGAACTTTTTGAAATGTGGGTCATTCTCTACGCTCCAAAGCCATGTGTTTAAAATGACTATTTTTTTTATTCTCTCAGGATGTTTAAGGGCATAAGATAGTCCAATAGGGCCACCCCAGTCATTTACAACAAGTGTAATATTGTGTAAATCCAAACTGTCCATCCAAAGCTCAAAATTTTTGGCGTGTTGTTCAGGCAGGTATGACCAATTTTCAGGTTTGTCCGATAGTCCAAATCCAATATGGTCAGGAGCTAAACAGCGATGTGTTCTAGACATTTCTTTAATCACATTTCTAAACTCAAAACTCCATGCAGGGTTGCCATGCACCATTACTATGGGGTCTCCTTCCCCTTCGTCCACATAGTGCATATTACCAACAGGTAAGGTAAAAAAATGATTTTGAAACGGATACTCGTTTTTGTCGAGCCATTTTGGTTGATTGGACTGACCGTTTGATGTGTTCATGATGATTGAAATTAAAGTTAATGTTAAAAACGTCTTCATAGTGTTTTCTTCTTTAGACGTTTTGAGCCACTAAAACGGTCGGAGCTTATTGGTCTTTTATAGTTTCTCGCAAGATTTGAAGTATAGTATCTTCTAAATCAGTACCATTGCTGTTTAAAGGGTTGATTTGATTGATGATTTGAAATCGTAGGTTAAGATTTTCTTCCGATGATTTATCCCGACTTAAACCTAATTTGTAAATTTTTTCAGTTGAATTTTTCTCGGTTTGTAGATAGTCGTTTAATTCAGCACACTGGTAACACACGCCTGTTTTGTTAATCAGAGCACATCTGTTTTCATATTTTAATTGAAGTTCTTTTCTGCCATCATGCAATAGGTGTTTTACCACACCTTTTGTTACATTCAGGATTTCAGCTATTTCAGTCCGTTTGAAATCATAAATCTCTTTTAAGATGATGGCAATTTGTTTCTCTAAAGTCAGGTTTTTGGAGATACAAGTGAAACAATAGTTGATATGTTCCTTGATCTCAAATTGTAAGTCAGATTGGCTATTAAACGATAAAACTATTCTTTCCGCAACTTTCGGGTTTTCAACTGCTGCATTTTTGCACTTGTCTTGTACATCTAAGTCCCAACGATTTTTGACTCTATGATTGTCCTTGGCAAGATTGGTAGCAATACTAAAAACCCACGTTTTCAAAGATGAATTCCCCTTAAAGGTTTCAATTTTCTCATGAGCCTTTATAAAGGTGTCATGCAGCAAATCTTCTGCATCTTCTCTATTTGCTGTCAGTCTATACAAGTATGACTTTAGCTGTTCAGCGTATATTTCAAATTCTAAGTTCATTTTCTGATGTGTCGTCTTTTAGCATTGGTGGTAACGTTATCGCGGCTTGTATTGTTTGGATTTTGAAACAATGTCTACCGAAATGTTAGTTTAAAGATACAATGTTGCTATGCATTTGCAAAGAAAAAATAAAAAAATTGTCTACCGAATTTTGCAAATGCTTTGATGTCTGCCCAAATAATACAAGCCGTGGGTTATAAGTTGTTGTGGCCACATAGTTAATTATGCATTGACAATTAGGTCTACCAACCTGTGTAACGCAATGCAACTCTATTTGAGTTTGTATATTGGTCTGTGTAGTTTGTCACAGGGAAATTGTAGCCGTACGTTAAATGAAATCTATAAATGACAATTCCAATTTCAGGAGTTATTCTGTGATCAAACTTTTTTAAAAATTGAGTATAGAAATAACCGGCAGATATTTCCCAACCAAGTTTGTCTTTTTTGATTTCTTTCAAAAATTTAAGCCGCATTGTCGGTGTTATGTAGGTCGCTTTGTCAACGTAGGTTAGATTAGCAGCAATTACTAAACCAATATTGTCATGATTGTTGTTTGCATTTAACTTAAATGATGGTTGTATACCTATATCAAAATTATGGGTTCCTTGCCAAACATACCCGAATGGTGAATGCAGAAATGTAAATTTTCTAACTACAGGTTTAATGCTGTCAGATGTTTGTCCAAAAGAAGCAATGAAGGAAAAGATAAATATTAATTTGAAAAAAAAATTCATGTCATGTGTTTTGTCCTTGCCACAATTACTTATAACGTTTTCGCGGTTTGCTTTCGGCCGTTATTGGAACCGTTGTCTGCCGAAATGTTTGTTTAAAGATACAATGTTGCTATGCAATTGCAAAGCAAAAATTAAAAATTGTCTACCGCTTTTGCAATTGCTTTGATGTCGGCAAGGCTGGAGCAAACCGTGTGTTATAAGCTTTAAGCGCCATTTAGTTTAAACACAGCTTTAGTGTCTGCAAGCAATTACTCACTTAAATTATTTTAAAATGGATTATTTATGAAATTCTTTTTTTTGAAACTATAGATTTCCTCTATTAATTCTTCTTTCATTTTATAGTCGTTGTATTCATGTTTAAACCATAATGAAAACTCAACATATACCATGTCTGCAATACTTTCTTTTGATTTTTGTTTAGGAAGCTTGTAAATTACTGTTTTAGTCAGCAATTCGTATTTCTTAGGATTATCGCTTAGTTTATCTGTCTTAATTGGGTCGAAACGATTGAATATGTTTTGCAGTTCGCTGAAACGTTCTCCTGTCAAAGTTTTAATTGTGTCTAAGTCTGGAATGTTTTTGTGAAGCAAATGTCTTTTTCGAATATGAACCATGTCAGATTCGTGTCCGACTTTTTCTTTACGGTGTTTCTGAAAAAGTGTAATTATAGTTGTGAAAAAGTCAAATATCATATTTTAGTTGTCGCTGCGCTTATTGCTTATAACGTTTTCGCGCTAAGCAACGGTTTGATTTGAAACATTGTCTGCCGAAACGCTACTAACAAAGATAAATGTTTAATGGACTTTTGCAAAGCGAAAATAAATGTCTTTCGCGGAGCGACCGCTTTTGCAAAAGCTTTG
>JBEIPP010000027.1:0-24667 GCA_040376995.1 Flavobacteriales bacterium | reverse complement strand
TCGTGATTGTTTAACAACTGTTCGCGCTATTTTGTGCGCTTTTTCTATTGAAAACTCTTCTGTTGTGCAAACTGCGTATACTCCACCTATTTTCGTCCCTACTACTAATTTTTCTCTTATCTATTTCTTTTTTGTTAATTATTTTGAATATATTCGAGATGGTTTTGTAATATTTGAACTTTTGCTGCGTGTTGAGCGATATTTTCATCATCAAAATCTTCTTTATAGTTTGATATTGGTAGTAAGTATAAAAACAATTCTTCGGTCTCTGTAGTCTGTAAAATTGAAGAAAAAAATGTAATTTAAGTAATTTTGAAATAAAAATAATTTTGTCAATTCTTAAAATAACCTCTAATGTAATTAAAGAGAATATGCTATAAGTGTTTCAGCTTGCATAAATTGTGATTAAAATGAATATATTGTTTAAAATAATGAAATTTCACAAACTATTTCCAACCTCCACCTAAAGAACGATAAAGATTTACTATAGAAATATTTTGACGCTTTTTGAAATCAATTAATTCCATTTGAGATTGTAATGCGTTTTTTTGAGCGAGAATTATTTCCATATAATTTGCTCTACCTGCTTTAAACAATTCTGAAGAAGTTGAAATTGATTGTTTTAAAATAGTGACTTCTTCAAGTTTTGTATCATGCATTTCTTTTGTGTTTTTTATATTGTTTAAAGAATTATAAACTTCTACAAAGCCATTCACTACATTTTTTTCATAATTTATATAGGCTTGCATTTGCTCTGCCTTGGCGCTCATTAAATCAGCTTTTAATCTTCGTCGATTAAGTAATGGTGTTGCTAATCCTCCTAGTGCATTATAAGCTAAAGAAGCAGGTGTTTCAAGTAATAACAATGCATTAAAAGATTGTAAGCCTAAAAATGCGTTAATGTTAAACGTGGGATAAAAGGCAGCCTTCGCGGATTTTACATCGGCATTTGTTGCTTTTAATTCCATTTCGGCTTGTCTTATATCGGCACGATTTATTAAAATATCTGATGGTATTCCAGTGTTAATGAATGAAATGATGTTTTCTGAATTAAAAGATGCATCACGAACAATTTCTTTTGGATAGTCACCGCATAAGAAATTTAATCTGCTTTCACATTCAATTAATTGTTGCATTACATCTACCAAAATAGTTTTAGAATTTAGTAGTTGTGCGCGCATCAACTCAACCGCTAATTCATTTGCCTTACCTGTTTGTTTTTGTATGATAACAATGTCCAGAGCATCTTGCTGTAAAATAATATTGTTTTCTAATATCTTAATTTCATTATCTAATGCTAATAATTCGAAATAGGTTGTAGAAATTTCGGCAACTAAATTGGTAATAATTAAATCTTTACCGTACTGACTTGCAATAAATTTGGCGACAGCAGCCTTTTTTTTGTTTTTTAATTTGCCCCACAAATCGATTTCCCATGAAGTCTGAAATCCAACATAATAATCTGGCAAAGGATTAGGGATTTGTTGTTTATCGTTAATGTTTGTGGAAAATTTAGTATCGTAATTCCCAACACCATCCATGGTGTATTCGCCAAATTTTCTTTGACCAGCAGATGCAGATGCCCCAACTTCTGGTAAACGAATGCCTTTAGTAAATTTAATTCCTGCTCTCGAAATCTCGATTTTTTGTAAAGCGATTTTTAAGTCAAAATTATTTATGAGAGCTGTGTCGATAATTGATACTAAATGTTTATCAAAAATTAATTCACGCCATTTTAAAAGTTTAGCGCTTGTTGAGTCAGTATTTAGGGTATAGTTTTTTGGTAAATCATTATTTATTTTTTTTGTTGTTAATTCTGTGGTTTTACAACTCAATAAAACAGCAGATAATATTAAGCCATATATCAGATTATTTTTTTTCATTATCAGTAATAATTTCAATGTTTTTTTTCTTTTTTTTCTTTTCACTGACGCTTGCAAAAAGCACATATAATCCAGGAATAATAATTACCCCAAATAGGGTTCCAAATAACATTCCGCCAGCTGCCGCAGATCCAATGGTTTTATTTCCAATAGCCCCAGCACCAGAAGCTACCATCAAAGGAATTAACCCAGCAATAAAAGCGAAAGAAGTCATTAAAATAGGTCTTAAACGAGCCATGGCTCCTTCAATAGCAGCTTCAATAACAGTTCTTCCTTCTTTTTGTTTTAGAATAGCAAATTCTACAATTAGAATAGCATTTTTTCCTAATAAACCGATGAGCATAACCATCGCTACTTGGGCATAAATATTATTTTCTAAACCTAGAATGTATAATAAAAACAACGAACCAAAAATTCCTATGGGCAGTGATAAAAGAACTGGTAGTGGTAATAAGAAACTCTCGTATTGTGCTGAAAGAAGTAAGTAAACAAACAATAAACAAATAGTAAAAATAAATACAACTTGATTTCCCGAAAGAATTTCTTCTCTCGTCATTCCTGACCATTCATGAGAATATCCACGCTGTAATTTTTCTTTAGCTACTTCTTCAATGGCTTTAATAGCATCTCCGCTGCTATATCCATCTGCTGCTTCTCCATTTAACATAGCCGATACATACATGTTGTAACGTGTTAATTGTTCAGGTCCATATACTCGTTCGATTTTACAAAATAGAGAGTATGGAACCATTTCTCCATTTATATTTTTAACTCTCAACTTCAAAATATCTTCTGGTTGCGCTCTAAACTTCGGATCGGATTGTAACATGACTTTATACATTTGTCCGAAACGAATGAAATTAGTTGCATAAAAACTTCCCATTAATGTTTGAAGATTGCTCATTGCATTATCTACAGTAATACCTTTTTTAGCAGCAACATCCTGATCAACGTGAATTAGATACTGTGGAAAAGTAGGATTAAAGCTGGTGAAAATGTTTTTAATTTCTTTTCGTTGTTTTACAGCTTCCATAAAATCTTGAGTAACCTTATAGGTTTCCTGTAAATTACCTGAACCAGTTTTATCTAGTAAACGCAATTCAAAACCACTAGCATTTCCAAAACCAGGAACTGCTGGTGGAGGAAAAAACTGAATTTCTGCATCTTTTATGTGCTTGGTTTTTTCTTTTAAAAGAGCAATGATATCATCAGCTGTTTTTTCTCGGTCTTTCCAAGGTTTTAAACTAATGGTACTCATACCAAACGAAGCGCCAGAACCATCTGTCATCATACTAAAGCCTGCTAAGGTTGATGAAGATTCTATTTCTGTTATAGTTTTTGCTATATCATCTATTTGATTCATTACTTTTTCAGTTCGCTCAAGAGTGGCGCCCACAGGAGTTGTAACATTTACATATATCGTCCCTTGATCTTCTGTTGGAATAAAACCTGTTGGTAATACTTTTCCAACACCCCAAGTTGCAAAAGAAAAAAGCGCCAGTACGCCAATCGTTACAACACGTCTGTTTACTATAACATCTAATAATTTTCTATATTTTAATGCAATGGAGTCATAATAGCGATTAAAACCATCAAAAAAGCGTGTTAGCCAATTTTTTGATTTCGGGTGATGGTGATGATTTTTTAAAATTATAGCGCATAATGCAGGAGTAAGTGTTAATGCGTTAATACCTGAAATTACAATAGAAATTGCCATTGTTACAGAAAACTGTCTGTAAAACACACCAACAGGCCCATCTAAAAAAGCAACCGGAATAAATACTGCCGACATCACTAATGTAATAGCTACAATGGCACCTCCAATCTCTCCCATGGCTTGCATGGTTGCTGTTTTTGGATCAGCATTGTTTTCTTCCATTTTGGCATGCACAGCTTCTACTACCACAATGGCATTATCCACCACAATACCAATGGCTAATACCAATGCAAATAAGGTTAATAAATTTATTGAGAAGCCAAATAGTTGCATAAATGCAAAGGTTCCAATAAGAGATACAGGAACTGCTAAAACAGGAATTAATGTAGAACGCCAATCTTGCAGAAATAAAAATACAACTAAGGCTACTAAAAGAAAGGCTTCGATAAGTGTTTTAATTACTTCGTGAATAGACGCATCTAAAAAACGAGATACGTCGTAACTAATGGTATAATCCATTCCTGGTGGAAAAGATGTTGATTTTAAAAATTCTAATCGAGCTTTAATATTTGAAATAACTTCACTGGCATTTGAGCCTGGACGTTGTTTTAAAATAATTGCAGCAGAAGGTTTCCCATTTTCTTTTGAGAGTACGTCATAGTCTAATGAACCAAATTCAATATCTGCCACGTCTTTTAAGCGCAGCATCTCGCCACTCTCAGATACTTTTATAACAATATTTTCGTATTGTTCCTTATGCGTTAGTTTACCAGTATAACGTAAAACATATTGAAGTGATTGAGGATTTCTCCCTGAACTTTCTCCAATTTTTCCTGGAGCAGCCTCTATATTTTGAGTTCGTAAAGATTGTATAATTTCCTCAGCAGAAATCTCGTACGCATCCATTCGCTGTGGCTTTAACCAAACTCGCATGGCATACTCTCTTTGCCCCATAATATCGGCAAAGCCAACACCATCAATACGTTTTAATTCAGCTAATACATTAATATCGGCAAAGTTGTAAATAAATTTTTCGTCAAGTGTACTATCGTTACTTATTAAGTTTAAATACATCAACATACTATTTACTTCCTTTTCTGTTGAAACTCCTGCCTTAATAACCTCCTCTGGTAATTCGTCTAATACTGTTGCTACACGATTTTGAACATTTACAGCAGCTAAATCAGGATCAGTACCAACTTTAAAATAAACTTGAATAATACTAGTTCCATCATTTCCTGAAACAGAAGTCATATAGGCCATGCCTGGCACACCATTAATAGCTCTTTCCAAAGGCGTTACAACTGCTTTAGCACAAACTTCAGCATTAGCTCCTGTGTATTTTGTTGTTACAGAAACCGCAGGCGGTGCAATATCAGGGTATTGCGTAACAGGCAACTGACTTAAAGCCAATACTCCCAACAAGGTTATAAATAATGATATAACCAATGATAATACTGGACGTTGTATGAATTTTTTCAGCATGATAAATTGTCTTTAATTATTTTTTACCTAATTGAGATATGATTGTTTTCATGCTAATAAAATTGGGTTGTATATTCATACCGTTTTTAACATTTTGTATGCCTTCAAACAAAATCTTGTCGCCTTCTTTTAGTCCTTTTGAAATAATAAATAAATGAGGTAAACGATACATGGTTTCAATATTTCGAACTTCTAATTTGTTATTTCTATCCAACACGTATGTATACAATTTATCTTGAATTTCGAAAGTTGACTTTTGAGGAATAACAATAGCATCCTCGTATTTTTTTAATAGTCTTATTTTACCGCTTGCACCATGCTTTATGATTTTACTTGGATTTTTAAATCGAGCTCTAAATGCTATATTACCAGTACTTTCGTCAATTTCTCCTTCGATGGTTTCAATCATGCCTTTGTAGCTATGTTCTTTTCCATCGGCTAGTATCAATGCAACCACTTTTGAGTTGACGCTATCTTTTTCAATATTTCGAGCATAGTTTAAGTACTCTTTTTCAGATACATCAAAATAGGCGTAAACTTCATCATTTTCAGATATGGATGTTAGCAAGGTTCCTTCATCAATTAAACTTCCAATTTTGTGTGGTATACGATTAATGATGCCGTTAAATGGCGCTCGGATTTCTGTATTCTCTAACTTAAGTTTTGCATGAGCCTGATGTGCCAAAGCTTCTTCTAAATTTGCTTTTTGAGCTTCCAATTTGTTTTTAGCAATTTCAATTTCTGTTGATGATACAATTTTCTTTTCAGCTAATTGCAATACGTTTTTTACTTCTAATTCTGCAGCATTTACTTGAGCAATAGTGCTTTTGTAAATTGCTTTCGCTTTCGCTAATTCTTCAACATATTCTTTATTATTAATGCTAAATAACAACTGGTCCTCTTTGACATAAACGCCTTCGTCAATGTGAAACTTCTCAAGATACCCTTTTACACGGGCTCGTATTTCTACATTTTGTAGCGCATGAATCTCCGTTACATATTCGGTATACGAAAAGGTGTCAATTTTAATAGCCTCTGTCACAGGAAATGTTTCCTGTATGTTTTCTTTATTTTTATTAGAGTTGCACGAGCTTAATAAAATAATGCTGCAAGCAATTAAACTTATTATTTTCACAATAATTAAATGATTAAGTAAGATAGGCTGATGCCTATTCAAGAATGAAATTGATTAATACAAGTAGAGAATAAGTAATAGAAATTAAATCACTTGCGCTTCAGGAGGAAGCAATTGTATATCGTAAAAGATTCTTGGAATCAAAAAAGTAGATTGCATTTTTGGAAAGTGTTCAAAAAAATCAACTCCAATAAGTTTTTTATTTTCTATAATAAACAAATCTAAATACTCCTCACTAAAATCTTTTTCCGAATCAGAATTTTCTTTTTCTGATGGGAAGTCATCACTTAAAACAATAGCATTAAACTTAACGGAAGTTGATAATGTTGGGTAAATCGTGATATACGAAAGAGATAAAAACAAAACAGTAATCACAGAAAATGATATACTCTTAATTATATTTTTACCTAATTTCATTTTATTATTCGCGCACAAAGCTATTTGTTATTTCTTATTTAGCAGTAAAAATTTAAAAATATTTACATTTTTTAGCATTTTGACATTTTATTTTTCTGAAAATATTGAAACAACACAATCAAACAACCCTTTTTTATCGAATGAATCAGGGATCAACACATCCATAACATTGTATTCATTTAATTTAAAACTTGTAGTAGTTCCAATGGCAATAACAATTTGTCTATGGTCAACTTTATATTTATTATAATACGCTATAACATTAGAAGGGCTTGTGAAAATTAAAATATCAGAAAACGGTAAATCAAAATCCGTTTTAATAATAGTTTTATATTCTCCAATTGTTCAAGTATGTGATGCTATTAGTGGTGCTCGCCCTGGTGCACGCCTTGAGGTGGCTGAGCAATACATGAAACGTTTAAAAGATTTTGAAGCATTAGCATTAGGATATGATGATGTAGAAAAAACATACGCTATTCAAGCAGGACGTGAAGTGCGTGTATTGGTATCTGCTGATAAAGTAGATGATAAACAATCAGAACAATTAGCATTTGATATTTCTCAAAAAATTCAAATAGAAATGACTTACCCAGGACAGGTAAAAGTAACAGTCATTAGAGAAGTAAGAGCTACGGCTTACGCTAAGTGGATAATTCAAATTTATATAATGCACCTATTAGGTATCAAAACCTGACAGTTGTTTTTTATGGGTTACCAAAACTACATTCAGGTATAAATAATTGAATCAATTATTTTTGCTCATGAAAAAGGTAATTAGAGTAGTACTTAAAAGCATCCTTATTCTTACAGTCATTATTTCTATTTATTTCATAAACGCTTTTTGTCTTTCTCATATACAAGTTAAAGATGAACAAGTTTTCGACGCAGATATACCTGCCTATATTTTATCGAATGGTATTCATACAGATATTGTTGTTCCTGCAAAAAATGACGTATTAAACTGGAATCAAATTATAAATCCCGAACATATTTTATCAAAAGATTCAACATTAAATTTCATAGCATTTGGTTGGGGCGATAAAGGGTTTTATCTCGAAACACCCACGTGGAAAGACTTAAAGGTTTCTACAGCATTTAAAGCGGCTTTCGGATTAAGTTCATCTGCCATACATATTACTTATTACAATCAATTAAAAGAAAACAATAAGTGTAAAAAAATAATGCTCAATAAAAAACAATACTCAAAATTGACGCAATACATTTTACACAGTTTTCTTCTAAATGAAAATTCAAATGTAACAAATATTTCCACTAACTTAATATATGGAAATAATGATGCTTTCTTTGAAGCTGTGGGAAGTTACAGTCTTTTTAAAACATGTAACACATGGACAAATGATGCTTTAAAAAGTTGCGGACAAAAAGCCTGTGTTTGGACACCTTTTGAAAGTGGGATTTTAAATCAATACCAAAATTAATAGTTGATATAATAATATTTTTATAATTTCAAGTATGAATAAAAAACTCCTCAAATTCTTTAAGATAATTGGTGTCATTGTTTTGGTACTGTATGCTACTGTTTGTGCTTTATTGTATTTTAATCAAGATGATTTATTATTCCATCCACAACCAACCTCGAAACAAGAAGTTATTGAGATTTTAAACCAATATCCTGAGTTTGATACGCTATCATTTGTAATGAAAGATGGCAACCGAACCTATGGTTATATTTCTAAATACACTATAGAAGATAAATTACCATTAGTATTATACTTTGGCGGTAATGCAGAAGAAGTATCTCACTTAGCAGATTTTAAAAAATATTTTCCAAATACTATCATGGTTTTGATGAACTACAGAAGTTTTGGATTAAGTCAAGGAAAAATATCAGAACAAACTATGTTTAGTGATGCCTTAGAAGTGTATGATAATCTAATAGCTAATCCTAGAGTTGATGTAAACAATGTAATTGTCATGGGCAGAAGTATTGGGACTGGCGTAGCCACTTATGTATCGTCACAACGCAAAACCAATGCTACTGTTTTAATTACACCCTACGAAAACATGATTGAAGTAGCTTTTGAAAAATATCCTTTTGTACCAATTAGTTTATTGATTAAACATCGTTTCGAATCTGATACCTATGCGCCAAATATTAAGACTCCGATGTTAGCGCTTATTTCCTCTAACGACCAAGTGGTCCCAAAACATCATGCTTATAAATTAAAAGACGCATGGAAAGGCAAAACAGAAACGTTGGAAGTAAACGAAGATCATAATTCGATTATGAATAATGAGGACGTTTGGAAAAAGATTGAAAGTTTTGTGAAGACAAATATTAAATAAGATGTGACTTCGAGAACCTCAGTCACCGGTGGTTGAGGCTCTCGAAACCACAAGCAATAATATTTACTTCTTTCGACTTTTTAAATAGGTCATTAAAACAGGAATAGTGGTAATCACAATTAATCCAATCACAATATATCCAATGTAGTTTTCGATAGCAGGAAATTGTTTACCTAAAAAATAGGCAATGCTGGCAATGCTTCCAATCCAAACAACTGCACCAATAACATTATACATCATAAAGATTTTAAAATCTACTTTAATTACTCCTGCTAATATGGGCGCAAAAGTTCGAATGATTGGTAAGAATCGTCCTAATATTAAGGTCTTGCCTCCATGTTGATCGTAAAAATCTTTGGTAGCAATTAAATGTTTTTTTCTAAATAAAAAACTGTCTTCTCTAGTATATAATTTCTCTCCTGTTTTTCTTCCAAACCAGTATCCAAATGCATTTCCAATAATCGCTGCTAACATTAATAAAGGAAGCAAAACTAAAAATGGTATATCTAATAATTGTGGCTTAGTAGCACACAACAAACCCGAAATAAAAATTAATGAATCTCCTGGCAAGAAAAAACCAACGAATAAACCTGTCTCAGCAAACACTACAAATAATAATAACCACAAGCCTCCATAATGGATAATGCTTTGTGGGTCGGTAAGTTGTTTTAAGAAATCGAGCATAGTTTTGAAACAAAGTTAAAAAGAAAAACAGTGAATAAATTTGAGATAAATCACTTTTCCTCCCCCTACCCCCTCCAGAGGGGGACATAAAAAACTAAGCAATATCAAAAGACCTTCTCTTTTTTTCGATACTTGCTTTGATATCTGCTAACTGTCCTTTAGGAATAGAGTTAATTAAGTTTTTAGTGTATTGAGATTGTGGGTTTAAATAAATTTCATCAGCATCACCCATCTCTTCAATCTTCCCTTTATTCATCACCACCATTCTATCGCTCATAAACTTAACAACTGATAAATCGTGAGAGATAAAAATATAAGTAAACTTAAATTCACGTTTTAAATCGTTTAATAAATTTAATACTTGTGCTTGCACAGAAACATCTAACGCGCTTACACTCTCGTCACAAATAATAAACTTTGGATTTAAAGCTAAAGCACGAGCAATACAAACACGTTGGCGCTGACCACCACTAAACTCATGAGGATAACGCCCAAATTGTTTATCGGTTAATCCAACTTTGTTTAATAATTCGTAAACTTTTTCTTTACGCTGATTATTATTTGATAAAATATGGTGTACCTGCATTGGCTCCATCAAAGCTTCGCCAATAGTAATACGAGGATTTAAAGACGAATATGGATCTTGAAAAATAATTTGCATATCTTTTCTCAACAACCTCATATCTTCAGGTTTTAAACGCAATAAATCCTTTCTTTGAAAAAATATTTCTCCTTCAGTTGGCTCATTTAATCTTAAAATCGTACGTCCTAACGTTGTTTTACCACATCCACTCTCCCCTACTAATCCTAGTGTTTCTCCTTCATAAACATCTAAAGTAACATCATCAACCGCTTTTACATAATCGATGGTTTTACCAAAAAACGTTTTATTTTTAGGAAAATAAGTTTTAATATTTTTTATTTCTAAAATCTTAGAACGAGAATATAATTCTTTATGTTCGGCTTCTCTTTGCTCTTTAGTAATAATTACACTATTTACAGCTTCACTCACCGTAGTAGGAATTTCTAACATGTTTCCTTCTTCATCTGTTTTCATAAAATCAGCAGATACTGGTAAACGCATTAAACGTTTATCTAAAGGAGGACGACACGCTAATAAACTCTTAGTATATGGATGTTGTGGATTACTGAATATTTCTAAAACAGGCCCTTGTTCAACCACCTTGCCTTTATACATCACCATTACTTTATCTGCTAATTCGGCAATTACTCCTAAATCATGCGTAATAAACATAATTCCCATTTCTTGTTCGCGTTGTAATTTCAACATCAAATCTAAAATGGTTTTTTGTACCGTTACATCTAAAGCGGTTGTGGGCTCATCGGCAATTAACACACGAGGGTTGCAACTCATGGCCATAGCAATCATGACACGTTGTTTTTGTCCACCCGAAATTTGATGAGGATATACATTAAATATACGTTCGGGATCGGGCAATTGCACCTGCTCAAACAATTTGATGGTTTTTGCTTTTGCTTCTTTTTTAGATACCTTTTGATGTAATAAAATCGCTTCCATTACCTGATTACCGCATGTGTAAACAGGATTTAAGCTGGTCATCGGTTCCTGAAAAATCATCGCAATTTCGTTTCCACGAAATGAACGCATTTCTTCGTCTGGTAAATTACGCAGATTAACTAGGCCTTTATCTTTCGAATGATATAACATTTCTCCACCAAACACACGACCAGGAGGATTTGGTATTAACTGCATAATCGACAAAGAAGTAACTGATTTCCCAGAACCACTTTCTCCAACAATTCCAATGGTTTCTCCTTTATGAAGTGTAAACGATACATCGTTTACTGCTTTCACAAATTCACCATCTGATTTAAACTCAGTAACTAAATTTTTAACTTCTAGTAATACCTCTTTTTGCATAATATATCTCTACGAATATAGGGAATTTGAATGAAACCCAACATTTTTAGCTGGGTAAAATACCTGTTTATCAAAATTTCTAAAACTTAAATAACTATTATATAATGTTTTTGGGCGCAACCCTGCAAAGTAACAGGCAGGGTCGGGCTGTCACTACAAGCTTTTGAACTTCGACAAGCTCAGTCACCAAAAGGCTTTTCGTTTGCATCCCTTGCGCAGTACTAACCTTTATAAAACAACCATTTCCCAAGTTCTTTCCAAGTTGTTTTCTTTCCATACATTAAAATTCCCGTTCGGTAAATTTTTCCTGCCATCCAAGTAAAAAACAAGAAACCTACTACTAACATAAACATTGACAAAGCTAATTCCCATACTGGTACATCAAATGGTAAACGCACCATCATCACAATTGGAGAGGTTAAAGGGAAAATTGAAAAAAACTGTGCCATTGAACTGTCAGGATCGGTTACCACGCTTTGAGCAATAATAAAACTGGCAATTAGCGGAATAGTGACCGGTAAAATAAATTGTTGAGTATCCGCTTCGCTATCAACGGCCGAGCCAATAGCGGCAAATAAGGCTGCATATAATAAGTAACCAAATAAGAAGTAAAAAGCAAAACACATCAATACTTTACTAATATTGATATTATTAACGTTATTAAATAATTCAATCACCTCATTAGGAGAATCAACTTTATCCATTTTATCAATACCTGCCGTTAAATCATTTTTCATCACCTTTTCCATTTGTGAATTATGCTTAACCGTATCAGCAATTTGATCTTTAAATAACATACTATTAACTGTTGTACTAATGATTAAAGTTAAAACAATCCATAAAATAAATTGAGTTAACCCAACTAAAGCAACGCCAATTATTTTACCTAACATTAACTGAAATGGCTTTACAGAAGATACAATCACTTCAACAATACGATTTGTTTTCTCTTCAATAACACCACGCATAACCTGTGAGCCATATAAAAAAATCATAAAGTAAATGGCTATAGCACAAGCAAAACCAATGACCATATTAATCTCTGTATTTGTTTTTTCGTCTTTACCTGCTTCAGTAACCTTTAACGTTAATATTTCTACAGGACGACGTGCCTTATCTATCTTCATTAAATCAATACTATCACCTTGTAAACGATAATCAAACAATATATTTTCCATTATATTAGAAATATATTGTTCTGTGCTAATGCCTGGTTGTTTTTTATAATATAATACTGGGGTTGTTTTTGTATCATTTAAAGCATCGCCTTTAATTTCCATAATTAAATCAAAAGGGCCATCTTTTAATTTTGCTTTAGCAGATTGAATAGATTCAGCGCCATACGTAAATTTAATTTGTTTGGTATTTGGTAATTTATCAATAAATAAACCGCTATGATCTAACACTAAAATTTGATGTTCTGTTTTATCACGCATCGCTAACCAAACCGGCACAATCATTAAACCAGCCATTAACAAGGGACCTAGGATGGTCATAATTAAAAACGATTTTTTCTTTACTCTCGAAAAATATTCGCGTTGGATAATTAAAAATAATTTATTCATTTTATATATTAATGAGTTATGAATTATAAACTATTATTCTGTAAAAGCACTTTGAGTGTTTAATGTTGTTTTATTTTCTACCACCGAAATAAAAATATCATTCATTGAAGGCACTATTTCTTGAAATGATAAAATTTCAGCATTATTTAAAACAGCTTGTAACAAATCATTTGGTTTATTTTGACGAAGCATTTTCACAGTAACAGAATGCAAATCATCATCCGATTTTTTATCTAATAACTCTGCTCCTGCCCATAATGCATTGGTGAACCCCATCAAATTACCTTTAAACGAAATATGATACGTATTACTCTTATACTGTTTACGAATATCTTTTACTGAACCATCTAATAGTTTTTCTGCCTTATTAATCAAAGCAATATTATCGCATAATTCCTCAACACTTCCCATATTATGCGTAGAAAAAATAATTGTAGCGCCTTTATCTCTTAACTCTAAAATTTCATTTTTAATTAACTGTGCATTGATGGGATCAAAGCCACTAAATGGTTCATCTAAAATCAATAATTTAGGTTCATGTAATACGGTTACAATAAATTGTACTTTTTGCTGCATGCCTTTACTTAATTCTTCAACTTTTTTATCCCACCAATTTTCAATTTCAAATTTTTTGAACCATTGCAATAGTTTTGCCTTTGCATCTGCTTTTTTTAAACCTTTTAATTGAGCTAAATACATTACCTGTTCACCAACCGACATTTTTTTATACAATCCTCGTTCTTCAGGTAAATACCCAATAAAATCAACATGTTTAGGAGATAAATGTTCGCCGTTAAATAACACTTGTCCGCTCTCTGGCCCAGTAATTTGATTAATGATGCGAATTAAAGAGGTTTTACCTGCGCCATTTGGCCCAAGTAATCCAAATATGTTTTGAGGTTCAACTACCAAACTCACATCTTTTAAAGCTACGTGATTAGCGTAATTTTTATGAATGTTTTTTACTTCTAATATTGGCGTCATAATAAAATTTGATGTACGAATTTAATTCAATATTTATAAAAAAATGTTCCGTTCAGCACTATTTTACTCCACATAAAACGCTAAACCTTTTAAATATTCACCTTCCGGAAAATTAGGAGTAATAGTATGATCTGCGGGTTGAGATAGCGTATGTAATAATTTCATATTTCTACGAGACTCTATAGCAGCAGCTGTAACTGTGTTATAAAATAATTTTTTATCAATAACGCCCGAACAAGAAAAGGTAAATAAAATACCACCTTTTTTAATATTTTGTAAAGCCATTTGATTTAAGCGTTTATAACCAATAACCGCATTATGAGATACATCCCTGCTTTTAGCAAATGCTGGAGGATCTAAAATAATAATATCGTAATTTTTTCCATGATCTTTTAAATAATCAAAGGTATCTACTGCAAAACCCTCATGATTAGTTGCATTATTTAATATGGCATTTTTGTTACATAATTCTATAGCTTTTGCGCTTGAATCAACCGAGTGAATAATTTCGCAACCATTTTTAGCAGCGTACATAGAGAAACCGCCAGTATAAGAAAATGTATTTAATACACGTTTGCCTTTACTATATTGCCCTAACAATTCACGATTTTCTCGCTGATCAATAAAAAATCCTGTTTTTTGTCCGTTAATAAAATCAATATAAAACTTTACATCATTCTCAACAACTATCAACTCTTCATCGCAAGAGCCATACAAAAATTCATTTGACAATTTTGCGGCATAATCTTTTGGCAAAGTCTCTGAACTTTTATCGTAAACACTTTTTAAATTAATACCATATACATTTTTTAAAGCTTCTGTAATATCAATTCTACATTTGTGCATACCAATACTATGCGCTTGAAAAACTACATGTCCGTTATAAAAATCCATAATCAATCCTGGACAGCCATCGCCTTCTCCAAAAACTAAACGGTAAACGTTTGTGTGAGGATTATTAGCTAGGTTCAAAAACTGGCGGTATAAAAAGGCTTTTTCTATTTTTTTAACCCAAAAATCAATATTAATTTGTTGCTTACTAAAGGAAATAATACGACCAGTAATACTTCCTTTTTGGTATTGAGCCATACCTAAAAATTGCTGTTTTGCGGAGTAAACTTCTACCACATCACCATCAGCAATATTAGAATCTTGAGTTTTAATGGCCCCAGAAAAAATCCATGGGTGAAAACGAAGTACTGGCAATTCCTTGCCATTGTGTAGGTGTAATTTTGGATATTCAATCATGTCACAAATGTATCTTATTATAGGCTATTTTTAGGCTTTAAAAGTAAATATTTTAACTAAATTTGAGTTTTTATATATTACAATATGACAACATCTGAAATTAAGTTAAAGATAACCGTTGATGAAAATCAATTACCACATAAAATTGAATGGGAAGCTCCTGACGCAAACGAAGGAAGCGTTTGCAAAAGCATGATGCTGGCCTTATGGGACGAAAAAGAAAACAATACCATGCGTATTGATTTATGGACAAAAGATATGAGCGTAGACGAAATGAAAAAATTTTTCCACCAAAATATTACTACTTTAACAGATACTTATTTAAGAGCAACTAATGACGAAACTACTGTAAAAGAATTACGTGATTTTATGAGTGGACTTGGAAAACGCATGGGCGTTTTAGCTAATAAATAAGAATTAATAGTACATGAAAAACTACCTGAGTATATTATGCTTAATAATTTGCTTTAGTAGTTTTTCTCAAAAAAAGAAATTTGATATTCAAAAGAAGTATTCAATTACCCAAATTTTAGAGGACATTGACTATGCTGAAAAATACCTCATCAAATTTCATCCCGATCCATTTAGATATATTAGTAAAGATTCGCTGCATGCATTTGTATTAAAAACAAAAGAGCAAATTACGGTGCCGCTAACCGAAATGCAAACTCGGTTTTACATCAAACGTATTATTGCTAAAATTGGCTGTGGACATACAGATGTAGCTGCTTCAAAAAAATACACCAAAGCAGTTAAAAAATTAAACCGTCCTATTTTACCATTAAATACTTTTGTAGTTGATTCCAATAAATTAATTATTCTAAATAATTTATCTAAAGATTCAACTATAAAACCAGGTGATGAAATTTTAAGTATTGATCATCGACCTGTAAAAAATATTCTTAAAACTATTTACTCTGTAACCACATCTGATGGATACAACGAAACTTACAAAAAACAAGGAACACGTTATTATTGGTTTAAATATTACTATTCGTTTTGCTATGGGTTTAAACCAGAATACATTGTTAAATTGAAACACAAAAACCAAAGTATCTCAAGCTATACATTAGCAGCGATTTCATCATTAAAAGATACTGTAATTTTGCCTAAAAAAGATTCGATAGCCATTTTAAGAAAAACCAAAACATGCACATTCAGTATCATAAACAATGATAAATCCATCGCTCTAATTGATATTAATAGTTTTAAAGGAAAGCATTGGTATCGCTTTTTCAGAAAGTCATTTAAAGACATTAAACAAAAAAACATACAACATTTAGTAATTGATTTAAGAGATAATGGTGGTGGACAAATCAATGATGGTATGATTTTTTTATCCTACATGATTCATAAAACATTGTATTTACCATTTGATAGAAAACCAAATTTGATAATGTTTAATCCAAAATACAAGATGAATTTTGGTTCTAGAATAACTCCATTTATATTTAGCACTTTAATGCCACAATGGCCAAAAAATGGGAGATTGAGACATTATTTTATATCCTTACCAAAGAAGAATAAAGCTTTTAATGGCCAGGTTTATGTATTAATAAATGGAAAATCGTTTTCGATGAGCGGAGTTGCTGCTAGTTATTTAAAATATAAAGCAAATGCTATTACTATTGGTGAAGAAACTGGTGGAAATATTGCAGGTAGTAATGCTGTAGTTGGCGGCAAATTTATTTTACCGCATAGTAAAATACAGATACTCACTCCTATGTATCATATCTATCATGATATTGAAGTAAAAAATGAAGGGCGCGGGTTAATGCCAGATTATCCAACGCATTATAGCATAGATGACATCCTTAATGGAGTTGACATTGATTTAATAAAAGTATTGGAGTTAATAAACTAACACTTCGACAAACTCAGTGCTAGCTAATACTGTTTCTAACGCGTTGACTAAAATCTCTTAGCGCTTGATTAAAAGCAACACCTTGTTCCATTTTTTGCTTGATATAAATAGAAGCAAGAACATGTGTTAAACATTCTCCTTCATCCTTACCTTCTACTTCTATAGCAGGCTTTTGCTCTTCTAACATTGCTTCTTCGGCAGATTGTAATTGAGCTAATGAATAGTGTTCTACTAATTTTTTTATTATAGGAATTTGCATAATATTATTATTTTGCACCACTGAGACACAGAGAAAAACCTCTGTTTACTTGGCGACTCTGTGGTGAATTTATTTTCTTAAATCATCTATCATTTTTTGTAAATATTCTTCTTTGCTAGTAGCAGTTCCTTCTAATAAAACTCCGTTTTTGAAACTAGCTAAATAAGGCAAATTATCTACGCCACCTAGTTTACGAGCTTTTTCATTTTCTTCGGCATTTACTTCTAAAAATAAAATATCAGCATTTGCTTCATCGTTAGAATGACGTTTATACTTTGGTGCAAATAATTTGCAAGAGCCACACCAATCGGCAAAATATTTTACTATTACTTGTTTATTGCTATTTAATAAAGATTCGAAATCGTTATCTGTGCTTAATTGTACCATGATATATTTGATTAATTTTTGTTATGTAAACATACATAAAAGTTATTTGTTTAAAAAGTTAAACGGTATTGTGGTATCACAAAAAACTTTAATTGATAATCCGTTTTTATTGTTTGAGTATTTAAATCATATTGTTGTTGAAATATATTATTATGCTTTGTGATATTTTGAATATCAACACTTATTTCATGCGTAAAGCGTTTAGTGTTTAATTTATAAGAAGGCTTTACGTCAATTCTAAAATAAGGATCGTATTGTGGAATATAGGCCTGAGAACCATCTCTCACTTCGTCTTTATATGCGATAGAAGCTGCTAAATCTATTGGAACATACCGTTTTCCACCAGCGTATGTAAATTTAACATCTAAAGCTAAAATATGTTTTTCTTTAATTTTAAACTCTTTTCCCGCCAAGGCATTAAACACATAATTACCATTAAAAGCAGTATTTCTATAAACGCCATCACTGCCTTTATACTTACTTTCAAATAAAGAAACGGTTACTAAAAAATAATAGCCTTTACTATAAAATTTTTCAAGCGTTAGTTCAATTCCATAATTCTCACCAGTACCATTATTTACCAAACTATCTACATTCGGACTGTTAAAATCGGCACCCAAATTAGCAGTACTAAAGTAATCTTTACGTGTTTTAACTGGTACTTGATATAAATATTGATAATACAATTCAGTTTTAATACGCACACTATTAAATAAATTTACATCATAAGCTAATACCGTATGTGCTGCCTTTGTAAAATCTAAATTACGGTTGGTTTCCTTAACTTGTCCATTACCTAAATTAGCTGTTGCAAAATACACATACAAAGGTTGTAACTGACTATGCAATCCTGCGCCAAAACTTAATGATTGTTTTTTATTAATCTCATACTTCAAGCCTAAACGAGGCTCTGGAGATTGAGAGCCATTTAATAATAAATACTGATAGGTAAATCCTATGTTTGCATAAAATTTTTCACTGAAGTTATGCTTTAATTGTATAAATCCTCTTGTTAAAGAAGTTTGTCCTTTGTAGTTTCTTAATGTTACAAAACCTGTTCCATAACTATCTATACTATCTACAAAAGTTGTATTGTATACATCAGTATAAACGCCAGCATTTAAAAAATTACGAGAATTAAATTTTTTGTTATAAGTTGTATTAAACGAATATCGTGTTGTATAGGATACATTTCTATATTCTGGTCTAACAGTTTCCGGTTTAGTACTTGTATCTACTCTATCCGCTTTAATTAAATTATATTGGCCTGATATCCCAAAATTAGTTTTTAAATACGAACTACTATTAATTAAATATGTATGCGAAATTCCTCCTGCTCCAACATTTGATCGAAACAACATATTTCTACCACTATAACCATACAAATTATTATCTTTTGATTGCTGACTCTGTAACAACTCTGCGTAACTTAAACCTCCAATACCCCATACTGAAAACTTGCCGATTTTTTTTGTTGGCAAATCAAATTTAAAAGTCAAATCTTGATATTGAGGAACCGCACTTCCTGTTCCAAAATCTAAACCTATTTTTTTGAAAATTGATAATGTTGAATAACGATAGTTAATCATAAAAGATGCGTTTTTTTTCTTTTTACTAAATGGGCCTTCTGCACCTAATTCAAATCCATTAAAACCAACCATTCCCAAGAATTCGTATTTTTCATTATTTCCCGAACGCATTTTTAAATCAAATACACCTGCTGTTGCATTTCCATAATCTGCTGGAAAAGCTCCAGTCATAAAATCAGAATTATCCAATGTATTATTATTTAAAATACTGATTGGCCCTCCTGAAGAACCCATACTTCCAAAATGACTAGGATTAGGAATATCTAATCCATTTAAACGCCACAAAATTCCTAAAGGTGAATTACCTCTGACGATAATATCATTTCTACTATCATTTGCTCCACTAACTCCTGCAAAATTTGCTGCCATACGAGCAGGATCGCCTCTACTTCCTGCATAACGACTTGCTTCCTCTGTACTAAAAATACGAGAACTCACCGTTGCCATTTTATTATTACTTTTTGTTTTATCAATTTCTGCTGATATCACAACTTCTTGTCCTTGCACAGCACTTTCTTCCAATTCAATATTCAATACTGTTTCTTTTCCAGTAGTTAAAACAACCGTTTGAGATTTTTCTTTATAAGAAATCAATGAAATTTTTAATTGTTTTCTTCCAAGCAACACATTATCAAAACGAAATTTCCCATTTTCATCAGTGGTAGTAGCTTTAATAGGATCTGTATTTAAAATACTTATAACAGCACCTGGCAAAGGACTTTGTGTTTGTTTGTCTAAAACAGTTCCTCTAATGGTTTGCGTTAATTCTTGAGCAAGAACAGTTTTAAATACAACACAACTAATTATACATAAAAGAAATCTCATTTTATTGAGGCAAATGCTTATTAATTAAACAAGGAAACTGATAAGGACATTTAGGTAGTTTTAAATTATCTACAACTGTAATTGTTTTTTTGGAGATTGTAATTTTCATATCTTCCTTTGCCCATTCTTCTTTCAAACACTCTTTATTAATATTACTTTCATCAAATCCTTTAGGAATTTTCATGTAATATTTCCATTGTTCATAAAAATAATATGTACCATAAGGCAGATTAAATTTCAAGTATCCATTTTTATCTGTAGTCAATGTATCAATCCTTTGCTTATCAGAAATATAAATTAATTTTTTATTACAATATAACATTCCTTTATTAGGTGAGTTCTGTAATTCTTTATTGGGTTTTGCACCACCACAATAGGGAATATATTGAACAATTTTAATTTTAGATTTTGTCGCTTGTGAAAACAGAGAAATACTAAATAAAAAAAACATCAAAATAAAGACTGATTTCATTTTCTAAATTTATGGGGTACTTGATGATACAGGTAAAATTTTCCCATTGTAATACTGATGTCCTTTTAATGCAAAATCAAAAATATACTCAGCCATTTGTAATGGAGATAAAGGAGCTTGATATCCAGGGAAAGCCTCTTCTAACATTTCAGTTTGCACAGCACCAATTGCTAAACAGTTTACAGAAATATTTCTATCTTTTAATTCCTCTGCTAAACACTCAGTTAGCCCTGCAATAGCAGCTTTAGAAGAACTGTAAGCAGATAAACCAGCGAACTTTGCACTCCCCTGAAAACCACCCATACTACTGATATTTACAATATGTGATTTTTTCTCTTTTCCTAAAATTGATAATAATTGTTGCGTTAAATAATAAGGGGCAAATACATTTACCTGATACACTTTTTGCAACTCATCATAAGAAATTGATTCGTATGGTTTATTAACTAATGAGCCTGCATTATTTATAACAAAATCAATATGTGTCACGTCTTTTTTAATAAAAGAAATGGCAGCATTCATACTATCCTGAGAATTTAAATCTGTTGACAAAAATTTAAGATTAGAATGATTTATTGCCTTCAAAGGTTCCAAATTTCTAGTTAAACAAAACACGGTATATCCTGTATTTAAAAACTGCTTTACTAATTCAAAACCAATTCCTCTGCTTGCTCCTGTTATAACTATATTCATTGTATACTCTTAATAATTTACAACTTGTTCCATAATTCCTTGTGGTAATTCTCTTTCGCCATATTGTTGATTTCTCAATTGAGGTTCAAAACCTGCTTCTTTAATAGCATCTTGAATCGTTTTGTAAGTAAAACGATGTGGAGCACCCGCAGCACTTACTACATTTTCCTCAATCATAATACTACCAAAATCATTAGCGCCACCATGTAAACAAATTTGTGCCGTTGCTTTACCAACGGTTAACCAACTTGCCTGTATGTTTTCAATATTAGGAAGCATAATACGACTTAAAGCTAACATACGAATATATTCATCTGCACTTACATTATTAGTGATCCCTTTTACTCTTCTTAATAAAGTTCCGTCATCTTGAAAAGGCCACGGAATAAAAGCTAAAAATCCTTTGGCGTGAGCTGGTTTTTCTGACTGCACTTCACGAATCCAAACTAAGTGTTCAAAACGTTCATAAATAGTTTCAACATGCCCAAACATCATCGTAGCCGATGTGGTAATATTTAATTGGTGGCAAGCGCGCATCACATCTAACCATTCACGTCCTGTACATTTTCCTTTGGAGATTAAACGACGTACACGGTCATTTAAAATTTCTGCTCCAGCACCTGGCAAGCTATCTAAGCCAGCTTCTACTAATGCTTTTAAAACTTCGGTATGTGTTGATTTCTCTAATTTGGTAACGTGTGCAATTTCTGGAGGTCCTAGTGAATGAAGTTTAATGGTAGGATATAAAGATTTTAATTCCTTAAATAAATTCACATAAAAACTTAATCCTAAATCAGGATGATGACCTCCTTGTAATAATAATTGGTCGCCACCGTATTTAATAGTTTCTTCAATTTTCTGTTTATAGGTTTCAATATCTGTAATATAAGCTTCGGCATGTCCAGGTATTCTATAAAAATTACAAAACTTACAATTGGCAATACACACATTAGTCGTATTCAAATTACGATCAATTTGCCAAGTAACTTTATTGGAATTATTTTTTTTGACATTTCGGATTTCGTTAGCCACAAACATCAACTCAGATGTAGGAGCATTTTCGTATAAAAAGATTCCCTCTTCAATTGATAAAAATTCAAGATTTTGGGCACGTTTTAAAAGTGACTGAACATTCATTATTTTTAAAATTTACAGAGTAAAAATACGTTTTATAAAGGGAAACAAAAAGCCCTTTTTAATGTTTAAAAAGGGCTTCATTTATCAATATTTAGGCTAATTTCTGGTAAGTTTGCCACCAGCGATCTGGAATCTCATTATTCACTGCCATTTCATAATCTTTATAAGAACAAGGCAATAATGTATGACGTTCAAACTTTAATCCTTTTGTTGGAGGATAAGGGATTTCCATCCACCAACGGTCGCTTTTTTTACTCTTAAAGAAATTGATTTCATATTTTTCATCTTGTAATACCACGTGAAATTTTAAATAATCAGTACTAGTGCGTGATGGAAAATCATTTTTACGATTATAAAAGCCATCCATAAAACACCAAATCATTTGTGCTGCTAAATTGGATGTTTTCCCATGTGTATCATATTCAGGATTGATTTCATATAAACCAATAGAAGATAGTTTATCGTTCATGCCAGCATAACGCATCATTTGGCAAGCTTCTTCTGAATAAAACCCATTTGGCGAAGCATTTGGATTAGCTGGAGCATCACTATGTTTAATGGCTGTAATATCAAAACTCAACATATCGGCATGACGAATGATTGGTTCTGATTCTTCAATCGCATCACGCACTTGCCCTAAACGATACGTATCAAAATACAAACGATTCATCATACTTAAACTTGTTTGATCAACTAAATAAGTTTGATAACCAATATTACTATAATTAAATAAATAGTTTGGTTGATGTAAAATAACTTTCCCTAAATAGGCTGTATTAGTAGTATCTTCTTCTGGATTCCCTAAATCAAAGGTTGAATCAATAGCTACTACATTGATAGTTTGTTCTAATTTTTCGTAACCTAAAAACTGTGCATAGGTTATATCCTGGCTACCACCAATAATAATTGGAATGACATTATTTCTAATTAAATAATCAACGGTCGATTTTACAGCATAATAAGTATCTTCCACATCATGTCCTGGTTGAATATTTCCTAAATCAACAATACGTGGGCGGAAACTTCCTGGATATAATGAATAAAAATAATCTCTCACTTGATCTGGAGCTAAAGCGCAACCAACATTGCTATAAGCACGTCTATCTTCACACACACCTACAATAGCCATATCAATATTTTTTAATTCAGGAAAATCTGAATCTAAAGCATAGGCACTAATGGTTTTTCCTATTTGATTTTCAGAATAAGAATCTTGATCTAATTCTATTGGTTTAAAAAAATGTTGAATATCGCTCATTGTTATTTAATCTATCATTATTTGTAACAGATTAAATTTATTTATAATGAACCTATGTGTTTCATTATTAAACCAAACTTATTAACGAAAGCGGGTTAGTAGCTCTGAAAAAACGACATAAAAAAGAAGGGATTTCGGAAAAAATTTCAGTTGAAAACCTTATAAAAATGTCAAAAATTCTTCAAAAACCCATTGGCACGTAGCTTGTCGTTTTTATTGTGTGATTGCAATCATTTAATAAATTAAACAATAAGCATAAAAAATAGGAGGAAGCCATGTTCTCATTAACAAAAACAAACAACGACAGAAACAGATTATTTACTGATTTTCCATTATTATTTGATGATGCGTTTTCAAAAAACTTTATTGAAAAGCAAAACAGAATGTTCAACACACCAGCGGTAAACATTAAAGAAACAGACAAATCATTTGAATTAGATTTAGCTGTGCCAGGAATGGATAAAAAAGATTTTAAAATCGAATTAAAAGATGGCAGCATTACTATCTCTGCTAAACACGAAAACAAAGTAGAAGAAACAAACGAAAAAGAACGTTATTCGAGAAGAGAATTTAGTTATCAATCGTTTAGTAGATCTTTTGTTTTAGCAGAGGATTTAGTAGATACAGAAGCTATTAATGCAAAGTATGAGAATGGTATTTTAAATGTATCCATTCCTAAAAAATCAATTAATGAAATTAGTCTATCACGAGAAATTCAGGTTTCTTAAGAATTAAATCCAATAAAAAAGAGGCTATCTAAAAAGGATAGCCTCTTTTTTTTTGCGATAAAAAACGCCTCGCTTATTTTATTATAACTATTTGACAATCAGTTATTTGATGCATGATTATTGTACTAATTGTATTATGAAAACAGTTATATTTAAAGCCTTAACAAGTAGTCAAGTTGTTTTGTTT
>JBEIPP010000142.1:0-8049 GCA_040376995.1 Flavobacteriales bacterium | reverse complement strand
TGGCTTACAATAAAAAGAAAGTTTGAAAATAGGTTATTTGAATCGCTAAAAAAACTGGGGGAGTTTATATCTAGTTCTCTGAAAAAAATTACCACTGAAAAAGTGAAATCAATATGTTCTTTCAAGTATATTTTTGCAGATTTAGATTGGACTATTTAACATGTATAATTGGCATAAGAACCTGTCTTTTTTTTTTGCAAATATAGTTTATCCCAAGATATTAGATGTGATACGTTTTTTTTATCATGTTTTTTTAATCTAAATTAGAGTAAAATAAAAAAAGTCTCTTCATGAATTGAATGAAGAGACTTTTATTTATTTAATTAATGCATTTTCGTTATAACACAGTTATAATACTATAATTTGTACTAGTTATAGAAACCTTATTTTTTATACTCTACTTTCATTTCCACACGTCTGTTTTTCTGACGGCCTTCTGGAGTATTATTATCAGCAATAGGAACTGTTTGTCCAAACCACTCAGCAATTACTTTATCAGCTTTAACGCCTTTAGTTACCAAGTATTTTTTTACAGCCTTAGCACGTTTTTCTGATAGCATTAAGTTTTTAGTAGCGTCACCTTGGTTATCTGTGTGTCCAGATAATTTTAATGTCCAATCAGCTTCATGTTCTTTCATCAACTTAGCTAAATCATTTAACGATGGTAATGATACTGGTTTAATAATATCCTTACCAGTTGCAAACTCTAAACTTGAGAATGCTTTTTCTAAGATTTTTTGTTCTTCTACTTTTAATACTGGAGCAGGAGGACAACCTTTTAACTCTTTTAAACCTGGAGTTGTTGGGCAATCATCTTCTCTATCCACTACTCCATCTTTATCTGTATCTGGCCAAGGACAACCTTTGTTATCCATAGTACCCATAACCTCTGGGCAGTCATCATCTTTATCTAATACATTGTCTCCATCTTTATCTGGACAACCTTTAAATTCTTTTGGTCCTGTTACATCAGGGCAAGCGTCATATTTATCGGGTATTCCATCACTATCTCTATCTGCACAACCTGAAAATTCAGCTAAACCAGCATCATCTGGACACTCATCATCTTTATCTACTATTTTATCGCCATCTCTATCTGAACATCCCATAAATTCAACTAATCCTTTATCATCCGGACACTTATCATCCCCATCAGCTATTAAATCACCATCTCTATCTGGGCAACCTTGCAGTTCTTTTGAACCAGCAACATCTGGGCATTTATCATCCTTATCTTGAATATGATCGCCATCTTTATCAGGACATCCCATAAATTCCCAAGTACCCGGTATATCTTTACACAAATCTTTTTTATTGGAGATACCATCTTTGTCTTTATCTTTTTTATGCCCATAAGGAATTGGCACTTTAAGCATAGCATATATGTCTGCACCATACACTACTTGTTTACCAATTAATGGCGATAAATTACTTGTACCAACTACCAATGGGCCTAAACGCGCGGCTGCACCTGTTCTAAAGCCATCTAAGAAATTATATTGAACAGGAATAAACACACCAAACCATTTATGATCCCATCGTGGCGTTAAAGTAATACTACTAATATCATGTACTTTGGTGTCGTTCTTTTTAAACTGAAAGGCAATATATGGGGTTAAATTTACATATATGTCTTTCCAAATTTGATAGTCAATTTGGGCACTAATAGCCGTTGGTAAATTCATTTTATAAGTTTGACCTGTGCCATCTGTACCTCCAAATCTACCACGTAAAGTATCATCTAATTCTTTTACCGTTTGAGGATCAATGGGTTTTAAGTTCCAAAAACCAACATCTGCTTTAAAATCGCCACTTGTTGAACCTTTTTTAAATTTAATAGAACCAATATCTGTTATCGAAAGCCCCACTTTTAATTTGTATTTATTTTTATCTTTTCTCCATAAATCTTTCTCTCCATCCATGTCGTATTTATACTTTAAATACGATGGGCGCCACTCATAAACGGCACCAAAATCAAATCCAACACCAGGATATGATTGGCTAAAATCAAATACATTAGCCCCACTATTAGAACCTCCTAAATCTTGATTTTCAAAATTAAAATTATCGGAGTGCCCATATTTAACATCAGATTCAATTAAGGATAAAGTTGTATCCGTTTGAAAATTATACTTCAAATCTTTCACAAACATATAAGCCGATTGCACACCTTGTAATAACTTAACAGTGGCGCCACCTTTAAAATAATGTTCATTATCATCCTTAAATACATGAGCATAAGTTAAGCCATATTCAGTCCAAGTCATTTCCTGAATACTTAAGTTTTTGTTATTTAAATTAGTTACCCACAAACTTGGATATTTAAACTCTTCATAAGCTAATTTTGCTAAATCGGGCGATACTCCATCAATGTTTACATAAGTTCTCACATTACTTGAAATAGCAATGGCATTTTTGCGATTGATATTTATTAAAAAAGAAGGCCCTGCTATTCTATTACTAAAATAAATGCTCTTATCCTTACTACTAGATTTTTCAACTAAATACTTATCAGAAAACTCTTTATCCTCAAAAGCAGGGAAAGTTGTTCGCCCGTCAACTTTTTCTCTCTTAAAAGCATCTCGTTTAATACCTATGAAATTATTGTAGGCAGACACATTAATTCCTATAAGATTCATATCAAATTTCATTCTTCCATCAACAATACTTGCTGGTTGAACGTGGATACCCGAAACACCCGCATAATTACTTTGATTAAAACCTGCATAATCCTGAGATTTAACAAAATAACTAAGAGATAAAAACAAAGTCAATAGATTTTTTTTCATAGGTGCATTTTAAGTTACAATTTCAAAAGTAGAATATTATAGCTTATAAATTATATAAAACAAAAAAAATCATAGATATTTAACAAAAGTATAGGTTAAACTTATGCATTCACATTACAATTAGTATCTTCGTAAATTGTTACAGATAAAATTATGTTAGAGAAATTAGAAGAAATTAAAAGAAGATATACTGAAGTTGAAGCAAAACTAGGAGATCCTAGTGTAATTGCTGATATGCGCTTATTTAAAAAATTAAATATTGAATATAAAGGATTACAGCCAGTTGTTGAAGCTTATTATAAATACAAACAAATAACCGACAATATTAATGGCGCTAAAGAGGTATTAGCCACCGAAAAAGATAAAGACTTTTTGGATATGGCTAAGGCAGAATTAGAAGAAAACCGTGAGGCAGAAGAAAAATTACAAGAGGAGGTTCGCTTACTTTTAATTCCTAAAGACCCTGAAGATGCTAAAAATTGTACCATGGAAATTAGAGGAGGAACTGGAGGAGATGAAGCCGCTATTTTTGCAGGAGATTTATTTGATATGTACCGTCGCTATTGTGAAATTAAAGGATTTCAATTAGAGGTAGTAGACGAAAGCCCAGGTTCGATGGGTGGTTATAAAGAAATTGTATTTAATGTAAAAGGCGATAATGCATTTGGGACTATGAAATTTGAAAGTGGAGTACATCGTGTGCAACGTGTGCCTGCTACCGAAGCTGCGGGTCGTGTGCATACATCTGCCGCTACAGTAGCCGTTTTACCAGAAGCAGAAGAGTGGGATATTGAAATTAAACCAGCTGATATTGAAATGGCAACCGCACGTTCTGGTGGTGCTGGTGGACAGAATGTTAATAAAGTTGAATCGAAAGTTATATTAACTCACAAGCCTTCAGGTATTGTAGTTACTTGCCAAACACAACGTAACCAGTTAGGTAATCGTGAGAAAGCAATGGAAATGTTACGCTCTAAATTATATGATTTAGAATACCAAAAACGATTAGCTGACACAACTAGTCGCCGTAAAAGTATGGTAAGTACCGGTGATCGTTCTGAAAAAATTAGAACCTATAACTATCCTCAAAACCGTATTACCGACCATAGAATTGGATTAACACTTTATAATTTAACAGACTTTACAAACGGATATATTCAACAAATGATTGATGCATTGCAATTTGCTGAAAACGCTGAACGTTTGAAAGAAGGAGGAATTAACTAATTGATGAATTATAAAAATAGAAAATGAATGAGTTATTCTTAAATCTATAACTCATTAATTCAAAACTCAATAATTATATTGTATGACACGAGCAGAACTAATAAAAGAGATTAAGACTAAGAAAACATTTTTATGTGTTGGTTTAGATCCTGATATTGATAAATTACCTAAAGGATTATTAGAAGAAGAGGATCCTATTTTCGAATTTAATCGTCAAATTATTGATGCTACAGCGCCTTATTGTGTTGCATTTAAACCTAACACTGCCTTTTACGAAGCTTATGGTTTAAGTGGATTAACAAGTTTAGAAAAAACAATTAAATATATTAAACACGAATACCCAAACCATTTTTTAATAGCAGATGCTAAACGAGGTGATATCGGAAACACTTCAACTATGTATGCTAAAGCTTTTTTTAATCGTTTACATGCAGATGCCATTACAGTTGCTCCGTATATGGGAAGTGATTCAGTGAAACCATTTTTAAATTTTGATGGCAAATGGGCCATTGTTTTAGCTCTTACTTCTAACGAAGGAGCTAAAGATTTTCAATTAGATGAAGGGAAAGTGGAACCGTTATACAAACACGTTTTAAGAACATCTAGCCAATGGGGAACTGCTGAAAACATGATGTATGTAGTTGGTGCTACTAAAGCCGATATGTTTGAAGAAGTTAGACGCATTATACCTAATCACTTTTTATTAGTACCAGGTGTTGGTGCGCAAGGAGGAAGCCTAGCAGATGTTTGTAAACATGGTTTAATTAAAAACGATATTGGTTTATTAATTAATTCGTCTCGTGCTATAATTTTTGCTTCAAATGGCGAAAATTTTGCTGAAGCTGCCGCTAATGAAGCTAAAAAAGTAGCTGATGAAATGAAAGCTTATTTTTAATGAATTCTAATACGTAACTAAAATAGGAACACGGATTTAGCATATTTACAGACAAAATAAATCTGCTAGATAATATTATTATTGAATCTTAAAAAAATCAGCGATAATCCGCATAATCAGCGGCATCAGTGTTCTATTCTTTATTTCTTCTTGGTTGGTTCATCATCATCTTTGTATTTATCATAGTCCAAAGTATTACCCCAAAAATTCATTTGTTGTTTAATCCATGCTTTTCGTTGAGAAATATAACTGCTTGCAGGATTAGCTTTATAACGTAATGGATTAGGCAAAATAGCTGCAATGGCAGCTGCCTCATCTTTAGTGAGTTTTTTAGCCGATTTATGAAACCAATGCTGCGAAGCCGCTTCGGCACCATAAATACCATTACCCATTTCAATACTATTTAAATACACTTCCATAATACGCTCTTTACTCCAAAACACTTCAATTAATAAGGTAAACCAAAGTTCCAATCCTTTTCTCAAATAACTTCTACCCTGCCACAAGAATACATTTTTAGCAGTTTGTTGAGTAATCGTACTTCCACCTCTTACACGTTTTCCCTTTTCATTTTCTTTCATAGCTTTTTCAATTGCGCCCCAATCAACTCCAAAATGTTTTAAATAATTTTGATCTTCGCTGCAAACTACTGCCAATTGAAGTTTTGGAGAAATCTCTTCCAATTCCACCCAATCGTGCTTCATTACTAAACCTTTCCCATCCCCTATTTGTTCAATGTTTCTTATAACCATTAAGGGTGTTATTGGAACGAGAACCCATCTGAATGCTATAACTGATACAATTGATAAAACAATAAAAGCTAAACAGGTTTTCCATACAATGGCAAAAATTCTTCCTAATATTTTTCTCATAAAACAGTAAATCTATTGTATTATTTAAGTTAAGTTTGTATTCATCTATTATTTTTAACAACATATCTATTTTAATAACATGTCAAAAAAAACAATATATAAAATTTTAATCATTGCTATTTTGGGAGTTATAGGACTATATTTTTACAATAAATATAATGTTGCACCATCCATTCAATTAACAAAATTAGAAGTCGTTGACCAAAACAACGCTAAGTTCGATTTTAAATCATTAATAGGTAAAAAGGTCATTGTTAGTTTTTATGCTTCTTGGTGTCCAAATTGTATAGATGAATTAAAAACACTTAATAATATCAAAGCTCATAAATTATCTGATATTGAAATACTAGCAATTACAGATGAAAGCATGGAAAAATTAATATCTTTTAAAGACAAAAAACAATACCCTTTCACTTTTTTAAAACTAAATGTACCATTTTCAACTATCGATATTGCGTCTATTCCTACTACTTATTTGTTAAATACAAAAGGAGAAATTGTATATAACAAAGTGGGTTATATTCATTGGGATGATGAATCAAATTTAAATCACTTAAAAAGCATAATGGAATAAGTAATTTTCTTGCCAAATACTTATTTATTCAATATATTTAAAACCTATTTATATAATTAGATATGACAAAAATTAAATTTGGCACCGACGGATGGAGAGCTATTATAGCACAAGAATTTACTGTTGAAAATGTAGCTCGTGTTACAGAAGCAACAGCATTATGGTTAAATAAAAACTTTGAAAATCCTTCAGTAGTATTAGGTCACGACTGCCGTTTTGCAGGAGAATTATTTGCTCATACGGCAGCAAAAATATTAGTAGCAAATAACATTAAAGTGTTTTTGGCGAAAGATTTTATCAGTACTCCTATGATTTCTTTAGGAACAGTTCGTCACAAAGCTAGTGTTGGAATTATCATCACAGCATCTCATAATCCGCCAGCATATAACGGTTTTAAATTAAAAGGCTATTATGGTGGCCCGTTAGGTCCTGAAAAAGTTCAAGAAATTGAAGATATTATTCCTGAAAAAAGTACGACAAACTTAGATTCAATCGACTTAAAAGCGGCCGAAGCAAAAGGATTAATTGAAATAACAGCATTAGAAGACATGTATGTAAAACATGTTGAAGCAAATTTTGATTTAGCAGCGATCAAAAACTCAGGACTTAAATTTGCTTACGATAGCATGTATGGTGCAGGACAACGTGTGATGTTTCGTTTGTTTCCTGAAATTATTCACTTACATAATGATTATAATCCAAGTTTTAAAGGACAAGCGCCTGAACCAATTCATAAAAATTTAACGGAATTTTCGAACTTAATTAAAAATGCTGGCGATATTGATTGCGGTTTAGTAACTGATGGAGATGCGGATAGAATTGGGCTGTACGACGCCAAAGGAAATTTTGTAGACTCTCATCACATCATTTTATTATTAATTCATTACCTAAAAAAATACAAAGGAATGGATGGTAAAGTGGCAACCGCTTTTAGCTCTACGGTTAAAATTAAAAACATGTGCGATTATTACAACTTACCTTTAGATGTTGTGAAAATTGGATTTAAATACATTTGTAATATAATGATTACCGAAGATGTATTAGTTGGTGGCGAAGAAAGTGGTGGAATTGCTATTAAAGGTCATATTCCTGAGCGCGATGGTATTTGGATGGGCTTAGTGTTATGGGAATTTATGGCAAAAACTGGTAAGAGCTTAACCGAATTAATTGAAGAAGTGTATGCTATTACAGGAACTTTTTCGTTTGAGCGTAACGATTTAACAATTACCGAAGAATTGAAAAACAAAATTGTAACTAATTGCAAAAACGGTGTTTACAAGGAGTTTGGTAAATACAAAGTACAACGTTTAGATGATTTAGATGGTTTTAAATTTTTCTTTGATGATAATACTTGGACGATGATTCGTGCATCGGGAACAGAACCTGTGTTGCGAGTATACGCTGAAGCTGCTTCACAAGACAAGGCTTTTGACATTTTAGCGGATGTTAAAAAAGTGTTGTTGGGATAATACTAAACTAAACTGATACACTTAAAAGCCCATCTTTTTATAAATTGATGGGCTTTTATTTAACAAAACAACAGTCTATTTATCCCAGATTACGCATTAGAAAATCTATTACGAGCTGAAACCTCTTCAAAACAGAACGCTTTGCCACTTTTTCTCCTTCATCATAGTGGTTACTATGCTTCAGTCAAAAAAGTGTCTGTTTTATTAAGCTTTCAACTCTCAT
>JBEIPP010000102.1:0-11700 GCA_040376995.1 Flavobacteriales bacterium | reverse complement strand
AGCTGAAACCTCTTCAAAACAGAACGCTTTGCCACTTTTTCTCCTTCATCATAGTGGTTACTATGCTTCAGTCAAAAAAGTGTCTGTTTTATTAAGCTTTCAACTCTCATTACGATTCCTAATGCATAATCTGGGTTAAAGACATTAAATTGTTTGATTTTCATTATCTACTCTTATTTATTTTTTAACCGCATTAATTTATTAAATAAAATCTCGCTAAAAATGTGATATGGTTATATACTTTTAAGTATATACTTTAAAATATAAAACTGAAAATTGAAAAAAATATTTCACTAAACAATTAATTATTTAGCCATTACCCATGCATTAGGGAAATCGTTTCTAATTGAAGTTAATAAAATTGCCGCATCTTGCTTCGAGTCAAATCCACCGCAACTTACAACATGTAAGCCTTTATTATTTACGCCGCTAATAGCAGCGCTAATATTCTTTTTTTGTAAATCATTAATTAATTTAGTTGCATTTTCTTCTACACCAAAACAACCAACTACTACTTGATATTTACCATCAAAAGAATTGTGATTTTTAGATGAAATATAAAAGGGTTTTACTACAGATGTTTTATCTGTTTTTGCAATACTATCTACAGAAGCCACTAAAACATTGCCGTTTTCAGATAATTTAAAAGAAGCATAGCCATTAGCATCTACTAATAAAGCAGATTTTTCAATAGTATGAATAAATGTAGCGTTATTATGTTTCTGTTTATTAGGATAGTATGTTTTTTCTGGAGTATAAAACGGATTAAAAGATGATTCTAATAATGGTTTCATAGGTTTAGAATATGCTGCAAATAATAAAAAAGCTAAAGTAACAGGAACTCCTATCGCTAGAGTTGCAATTTTAGCGTATGATTTTTTCTTAGGAGCAATTTGTTCGGTAATTATTTTTCTATCTTCAAATTGTTTTGCAATAATTTGCTTTTCAGGTTCAATAATAAGTTCATTAGTTACCACTGGTTCAAATCCAAACGAATCTAATAGGAAATTAACATCAGCCTTCGCTTCAAAGCGCAAAGTATTTTCATTGTCAATGTATAAAAGTCCAATATTGTTTAATTCAAAACGTTTTTTAGCAGACAATAACGATTGAATATAATCCGTATAATCTTCAATTTGTTTTGTTGATTCGATAATAGAAATATTGTTTTTTTGCATAAATGCATAAATCAATAATCCATCATTGTGAATTAAGTTTTTATTGAAAAGAATATGTTTTGATTGAGGGTATAAAATATTACTACCTTTATTGAAATTAGAACTATAATTTCTAGCAACAAAACCACCAAAGTTTGGCACAATAACGCAATCATGCTTAAACAAAAGTTCAGCAATTAAATGAGTTATTTGGTTATAGTGTAACATTTTCGGAATCGAAGGTACTGCTTTTTTTAGTATCAAATCTTTTATAAAATAACTAAAAACAAGTGGTTTAAACTAAACCTTTAATTACCAATTGATTATGAATTGTTAACAGAAACTAACATCTTATTCACAGTTTTTTAACAAAAAGCTAGATTTCTCGAAATCTTCGAAATCTAAAAAATATCAGACTATCCAAAAACACAAGCTCTTGTTAAACAGCTAGTTATTTATTTAGATAAGGTTTAAATAACTTTATATTTATTAAAGATTATTTTACCTTTGCAGCCCATGTTGAAAGCTAAAAATTATTTATATATAGTTCTATTACTAAGTTTATGTATTAGTAATGAATTATTTGCTCAAAAGCCGACTTTACCAGCTAAAGAAGTTGTTTTAAAAATGGTAAAATCTATTCACGATTTAGAAAGATTAAAATACAGTCTGAAAATTATCGAAAGAGGAAAAAAAGGCTTTAATCACTATGAGTCTTCTGTTAAGTTGAATAGAAAGCCACGTAAAATTTATCTATACATAAAAGGTATTGAACTATTATGGGTACAAGGCTGGAATAACAATAAAGCTTATGTTAAACCTAATTCATTCCCTTATGTCAATTTAAGTTTAGATCCTTTAGGCTTTTTAATGCGTCAAGATCAGCATCATACCCTAAATGAAATGGGAGTTGATTATTTTGCAAGTATTATTGAGTACATCGCTTTAAAAAATATGGATCATTTTGATACCTATTTTAAGTTAGAAGGTGAAGAGAGGATAAATAGCAGGCCATGTTATAAAATTATAATAGATAACAAAGATTTTGGATATGAAAATTATACCGTTGGCGATAATGAGAGCATTACTTCTATTGCCCGCAAACTGCATATTAGTGAATATATGATACTAGAAGTAAATCCAAAATTGAATGATTACTTTCATATACTAAAAAAAGGACAAGTATTAAAAGTGCCTAATGCGTATGCAAAACATGTAACATTATATATTGATCAATTATATTTTTTACCTATTAGTATAAAAATTTTAGATGATAAAGGATTGTTTGAGCAGTACGATTATCACTTTTTACAAGTAAACCCTAAAATTGAAGACGCAGAGTTTACTAAAACATATAAGGATTATAAATTTTAAGAATAAACAATAACCATATTAATTGGTTATATATATCAAATGAGTGCAATCATCATAACAAAAAATACCGAGTTAATGCAACGAGTGATTGATGAAATCAAAACTTGTTACGATCCTGAAATACCTGTGGATATTTGGGAACTAGGCTTAATTTATGAATTGGATCTCAACGATGAGAATGAACTTAAAATTACAATGACATTAACGTCACCTAATTGTCCTGTAGCAGAAACATTACCAGCAGAAGTAGAAAATAAATTAAAGTTAGTTCAAGGTATTAAGTCCGCAACATTAACCCTTACTTTTGAACCTACATGGACTAAGGAAATGATGAGTGAAGTAGCTCAATTAGAGCTTGGCTTTATGTAGATACTACTAAACAAATAATATGTCTGACGAAATCATAAATAAAGTTGCCAATAGTGGTTTAATTACGATTGACTTAGAAGAACTATATCCACAAGGAGAAAGAGTATTATTTGACATCAAACCGCTTTTGTTTCAAGAATTAATTTTAAAAGAAAAAGATTTTAGAGAGTTTATTAAGCAACATGATTGGTCTCAGTATCAAGATAAATATGTTGCTATTACTTGTACAGCCGACGCTATTATTCCTACTTGGGCATATATGTTAGTAAGTATTGCTCTTGAGGCTTACGCTAAAAAAATCGTCTTCGGTTCTTTAGAAATTTTAGAATCTATTTTATTTAACGATGCCCTTTCTTCGGTTGTTTATGCAGATTATAAAGATAAACGAGTAGTTATAAAAGGATGTAGCAGTTTGCCTGTTCCAATTAATGCGTATGTTACATTAGTTAAAGGATTAAAGCCATTTGCTAAATCTATTATGTACGGTGAGCCTTGTAGCACAGTTCCTTTATTCAAATCTTCAGTAATACAGTAATTGTGTTTTTTCTAAAATCCTTCAATTATTTTTTAGTCGTATATTTGTCATCTTGATTTATCAATTCAAATATCTAATTACAATATTATTTGTTTCACTTGTTTGCATTAGTTCTGCTCAGGAAGATGGAGGAAAGCAATTAAGAAATAGGCGTAAAAACCCTTATGTTAAAACAAGAATTGGTTTTTCGCCTGTGTTGGGTTTATATAAAGCTAACAAAAATCACTCTTCTAGTACAAGACCTAAAATGGCATTTAATATTTCATTAAAAGAAGAAATTAGATTAGATAGAAATAATCAAAACTTTTTTTTAATAGGAGTAGAGTATATGATGTACGGCGTAAGTTTTAATTCCTACTATTTTTATTCAGATAGTTTAAGATTATATACACCAGATAGATTACGCTATAAGTACAATTTGATTATTCATGAATTAGATTTTCCGATTCAATTAAAGTACTCATTTCAAAAAGAAACAAACACCATTTTTTCGAGCTATATTTTTGCAGGATATTGTTATCGATGGATTATTGCAGGAAATTTAAAGGTTGAAGAAAATGGTAATGAGTTAGTTAATAGATACGAAAATTATAAGTTTAAAAGCCCAGCATTTAACCCTGTGAATAGTTCATTTATTAATGTGGGGGCAGGATTTCAAAAAAACACACATTTGATGCATAATGCAGTGTATGCTGAGTTACAGTTTAGATATGGGTTGTCTCCTTTTTATTTTAGCGAATCTTTTGCTCCAACAAGTATGTTTATTAATAATCAATTTTTTTTTCTGACCATTGGGTTAAAAATATAATGAATATAAAATTACATAAACCAACAAGCCAAATATCAGGTACAATAAAACTACCTGGTTCTAAAAGTATTAGTAATAGAATTTTAATTATTAAAGCTTTATCGGAAATAGATTTTTCGATTCATAATTTATCTGATTCGGATGATACTAAGCATTTAAAAGAAGCATTAGAAAATTATTCTATTGCTCCAAATATTAATGTTGGCCATGCAGGAACTGATATGCGGTTTTTAACCGCTTTTCTTTCTCTAAATCATGGAGAGTATGAACTAACTGGTTCCGAAAGATTACAGCAACGTCCTATAAAAGATTTAGTAGATGTATTAAGAACACTTGGAGCAGATATTATTTATAAGAAAAACGAAGGATTTCCTCCACTTCAAATAAAAGGAAAGCAATTACAAGGTGGTGCAGTTGAAATAAGTGGTAAAGTTAGTAGCCAATTTATTACAGCACTTTTATTAATAGCCCCTTATTTAAAAAACGGATTAGAATTAACAATTACAACCGAATTAGTTTCTAAACCTTATGTTCACATGACGATTGAACTGATGAAAGAATTTGGAGCGTCCGTAGTTTGGCAAGAAAACAAGATTGTTGTAGAACCAGTTCCATATACTTATCATAAAAAAGAATTTATAGTAGAGAGTGATTGGAGCGCTGCGTCTTATTATTATAGTATAGTAGCCTTATCACAGATCAACACTCAATTAACGATTAAAAGTCTTTTTAAAAATAGTTTGCAGGCAGATAGTGCTTGTGCGAACATTTATAAAAATTTTGGTGTAGAAACCCATTTTAATGATAATGAAATTACTATTTCAAAAATTAGTGAAGTTAGTACATCAGATTTGAAATTAGATTTTATCCAATGCCCTGATATTGCTCAAACTGTTGTATGTACTTGTATCGGATTAAATGTTCCATTTCATTTTACCGGACTTCAAACATTAAAAGTAAAAGAAACTGATAGAATTGTGGCGCTTCAGAATGAGTTGAAGAAATTTGGTTATGCAATCGAAATAACAGATAATTCTATTCAATGGCAAAAAGTTAAATCTGAACCAACTGATAAATTATCTGTCGCTACGTATAATGATCATCGTATGGCGATGAGTTTTGCGCCTTTGTGTTTGCTATTTGAAAATATAATCATTGAAAATGCAGAGGTCGTTTCTAAATCTTATCCTTTATTTTGGGAACATTTAAAATCTATTGGAATTAATCAAACTCAACTATAATGACTTACACGGATGTTATCAGTACAATAGGAGTTTCATTAATCCTTCTTGCATTTTTCTTAAATACATTTAAGTACTTATCAGATAATAGTAAATTATATTTTGCGTTAAATATTATTGGTGGTGCATTTGCTTGTTATGGAAGTGTACTATTAAATTCTTTACCATTTATTATTTTAGAAGGTACTTGGAGTGTAGTGGCTTTGGTTGGATTGATTAGAAGTTTAAAACAATAAGTTTCCTTTTGCTTTTTTATCTTTTAAATCTTCAATAAATACTTCGTGTACAATAGTAAAGGTAGGATTTAGTTTAATAGATTCAAAAATGGCGTGATTATATAAATAACGATTATCACCTTTTATCAATAAAAAATAGTCAGACTTTTCTAATTCTGGAATTAAGTGAGTGGTTTGTTCTACATCACCAGCAAATAAATCAAATTCCTTTGGCTTTACTCCTTCTACTTTTGGTTGAAAAGAGGTTTGATTAGGCAATAAATTAAATTCAATATTTAATTCATCGTGAGAGTAAGTGTATAAGGGAAAATAAAAATCTTCACCTTCTTTATGAGTAAAATCTAATAAATCATTTAATTGTAAATCAATATTTAATGATTGATTGAGCTCGTGAACCACTCTGTAAATACTCTCGGTGCAGGTAATTGAGAATATATCAAAATCAAAATGCTCTTCAGCGTTAATATCTAAACTGTATGTTGCCATGTTAGTTTAAGCTGAAGAGCATTTATTAAGTGTTTATGTTATCCTTGAATTTTTTCTAATAACTCGGTGCTAATGCCCGTAGAGCTATAACCACCATCGTGATATAAATTCTGCATAGTAACCATGCGAGTTAAATCTGAGAATAAACTTACTGTATAATTTGCACAGTCATCAGCACTTGCATTTCCTAATGGAGATTGTAAATCTGCGAAGTCATAAAAATCAGAGAAGCCTTTAATACCACCACCAGCGGTTGTTTTAGTTGGTGATTGGGAAATGGTGTTAATACGTACTTTCTTTTGTTTACCATAGTGGTAACCAAAAGTACGAGCAATACTTTCTAACATAGCTTTAATATCAGCCATATCTGTATAAAAAGGATATGTACGTTGTGCAGCAATATATGATAATGCCACAACCGAAGCATGATCGTTTAACGCATCTAATTTATGAGCCGCTGCTAACATTTTATGGAATGATAAAGCAGATACATCAACGCCTTTTTGATAGAAATCGTAATTTAATTCAGTATAAGGAATGTTTTTACGAATGTTTACACTCATACCAATTGAATGTAAAACGAAATCGATTTTACCACCTAATACATCCATTGATTCGGAGTATAGTTTAGTTAAATCATCCATACTAGTTGCATCAGCAGGGATGATTTTAGCACCTGTTTGTTCTGCTAATTTATTAATCTCGCCCATACGCATTGCAATAGGAGCGTTAGTTAATGTAAAGGTTGCGCCTTCTTCGTGACATTTTTGAGCCACTTTCCAAGCGATAGAATTTTCATCTAATGCACCGGTAATGATACCGCGCTTTCCTTTTAATAAGTTGTATGCCATAGTGTTTATTTTAGTTGTGCAAATATACTAATTATGCTTTAATTATATGTTTAACAATTCTTGTGCGTTTTTTAATGCAGTTTCTGTTGGGGTACCTGTACTTAACATTTTTGCTATTTCAGCAATACGTTCTTCTTTATTTAATTGCTTAATACTTGATGTTGTTTTGTCTTTATTATCTGATTTATATACAAATAAATGATTACTACCCTTACTTGCCATTTGTGGTAAATGCGTAATTGTTATTACCTGCATAGTTTTACCCATCGCAAACAAAATATTTCCAATTTTATCGGCTACATCACCACTTACACCTGTATCAATTTCATCAAAAATAATGGTTGGTAAAGCTGTGTGTTCTGCTAATAATGCTTTTAAACATAACATTAAACGCGAGAGCTCGCCGCCCGAAGCAGTTTTATGAAGCTCTTTAAATTCCGCACCTTTATTAGCTGTAAATAAAAACGAAATTGCATCTAGTCCATTAGACGTTAAACTATCTAATGGCTTTAAATCAATTTTAAATTGAGCATTGGCCATTGATAAACTAGTTAACATGTTTTTTATATTTTGCTCAATACCAGCTGTTGATTTCTGACGTTTGTCAGATAAATCTTTTGATAAAGTTTTGCATTGTTTTTCTAAAGCAACAATTTCTTTATTCGTTTTTTCAATACTTAATTCTAATGATGAGAACTGTTGTAATTTGGTTTCAATCTCATCTTTAATTACTAATAATTCTTCTTCGGTATTGACACCGTGTTTTTTTAACAAACGATTTAATTTATCTAATTGTGTATTAACTTCTTCTAAACGAACATTGTCATAAACGACATCTTCTTCGCTAGCATCAATATCTTTCGCTAACTCTTTTAATTCAATGCTAACTGAATTAACACGCTCAAATAATTCGTTAAACTGTTTTCCAAACTTAGAAACAGATTGCAATTGTTGTTTTACTAAGGCTAACGCCGAAACAATATTTTCATCTCCACCATTAATAGTTAATGATGATTTTGATAAATTACCTTTGATGAATTCGGCATTTTCTAAAGTTTCGCTTTCTTCTTCTAATTGCTGCTGAACGCCAACTTTAATAGCCGCTTCTTCTAATTCATTAAATTGAAATTGAAAATAATCTAATTCTTTTTTTGCCTGAAGTTCCTGCGCCGTTAATTCCTCTAATTGTTTTTTGAGTTTAGTTAACAGACTAAATTGTTTTTTATAATCAGAAAATAATTGTGTGGTTTGCGCAAAAGCATCCACTAATTCAAATTGAAAGTTTGTTTCTTTTAGTAATAATGTTTCGTGTTGAGAATGAATATCAATTAATTGATCGCCTAATTCTTTTAATACACTTAACGTAGTTGGAGTATCATTAATAAAAGCACGAGATTTTCCTTCTGGAGTAATTTCTCTTCTGATGGAAGTAACTTCTTCAAAGTCTAATTCATTACTATCAAAAAATGATTTTAAATTATAAGCTTTGATATTAAACTGCGCTTCGATAATACATTTTTTAGTTTTATCGTGTAATGAGCTAACATCAGCTCTGTTCCCTAACGTTAATCCAAGAGCACCTAATAAAATAGATTTTCCAGCGCCTGTTTCTCCAGTAATAACTGTTAAGCCTTGGTTCAATCGAACTTCGGTTTCTTCAATCAGGGCAAAATTTTGTATGCGTAAATTTTGTAACATATCAGGTTTAAATATCGGAATTTAAAATCTGTAGAAATCCATATTTTACTCATAATGATTCGCCATTTTTCAACAATTTCACCCGCCAACTGGCGGATAGAAAAAATGCCCCTAAATCAAAATATTCATTCAATCATTAAAAATGGGCTTTCACTCAAAACCGTGTAACTAAATCCTTTTTTGGTCGTAATACAATATAGGAACACTCAGAAAGCCTATTGATAAGTGTTTTGTCCTTTATTTTCAGTTTAATTTCTAAATTTTTGAGCCATGAGACAGCTAAAAATAACCAAACAAATTACGAATCGCGAAACTGCTTCGCTAGATATGTACTTACAAGATATTGGCCGTGTTGAATTAATTACCGCAGATGAAGAGGTTGTGCTCGCTCAAAAAATAAAACAAGGCGATCAAAAAGCGCTTGATAAATTAGTGAAGGCCAATTTGCGTTTTGTGGTGTCGGTATCTAAACAGTACCAAAATCAAGGATTAAGTTTACCTGATTTAATTAATGAAGGAAATATGGGTTTAATTAAAGCGGCTCAACGCTTTGATGAAACTCGCGGTTTTAAATTTATTTCTTACGCTGTTTGGTGGATTAGGCAATCTATCCTTCAAGCGTTAGCTGAGCAGTCTCGTATTGTGCGTTTGCCATTAAATAAAATTGGAGCAATTAATAAAATAAATAAAACCTTTGCTAAATTGGAGCAAGAGTTAGAACGAGAACCTATTGCCGAAGAAATTTCGGAAATATTAGATATTCTACCTGAAGATATTCGTGAAACCATGAAAAATCAAGGTAGGCATATGAGTATGGATGCCCCTTTAGGCAATTTGGAAGATGGTGGAAGTATGTATGAATTATTAGAAAATAAACATGAAGCTTCTCCTGATAATGAATTAATGATAGAAAGCTTGCGTAATGAGATTACAAGGGCTTTAACTTCATTAACTGCTAGAGAAGCAGATGTAGTTAAATTATATTATGGTTTAAGTGGTGGACACTCACATTCTTTAGAAGAAATTGGTGAAAAATTTGAATTAACTCGTGAAAGAGTACGTCAAATAAAAGAAAAGGCAGTACGTCGATTAAAACATGCTTCGCGCAGTAAGGTTTTGATGGGCTATTTAGGATAGTTTTGTGTACGTTAGTGAATCCCGAATTTATCGGGAGAAGGGGGCTTGTGTTTGGCCTCCTTTTTTTATGAAGAATGTTTTTTAATTGGAGTACTAATGCAACGGATATTGCTGATTTACACGGATTAAAAGTAATAGATTTTAAACTAAAAATCTTGGCAATCCATTTTATCCATTAAATCTGTGTTCCTATTCTTGTAACTATTTTTTAACGTCTTTTCTCATTTTTGTTAAAAACAAAATGCCTTTTAGCCAGTAATAATTTATAATTTTGAGCATACAATTTATATATGTCGCATTTAGTAGCACCTTCAGTTTTATCAGCTGATTTTGGAAATTTACAACGTGATATCGAATTAATAAATAATTCGGATGCCGATTGGTTTCATGTGGATATCATGGATGGCGTTTTTGTTCCAAATATTTCATTTGGATTCCCAGTTTTAAAAGCGATTCAGAAGCATGCAAAAAAACCTTTGGATGTACATTTAATGATTGTAGATCCTGATAGATATACTCAACAGTTTAAAGATGCAGGTGCTGAGGTTTTAACTTTTCACCTGGAAGCTTGCACGCATTTACACCGCTCTATACAAAATATTAAAAATTCAGGAATGAAAGCAGGTGTTGCTTTAAATCCTCACACCTCTGTTCATTTATTAGAAGATATCATTGCTGATATTGATTTAGTATGTGTGATGAGTGTAAATCCTGGTTTTGGCGGACAAAAATTTATTGAAAATACATTTACAAAAGTAGCAGCACTTAAAAAATTAATTACCGAAAAAAATTCTAAAGCTTTAATCGAGATTGATGGAGGCGTTGATTTAAATAATTACAAAAAATTAGTTTCGGTAGGAGCTGATGTTTTAGTAGCAGGTAATACAGTTTTTGGAAGTACAAATCCAATACAAACAATCACACAATTAAAACAAATATAAACCCCGTTTGCCGAAAGGCAGACATAAAAACAAAATAATATGTCATTTGAATTACCAAAATTAGATTATGCTTATACAGCACTAGAACCAAACATTGATGCTAAAACAATGGAAATTCACCATAGCAAGCATCACCAAGCTTATGTTACAAATTTAAATAATGCGATTGCAGGAACTGATGCTGAAAAAATGAGCATTGAAGATATCTGCAAAAATATTTCTAAATATCCAATGGCTGTTCGCAACAATGGTGGCGGACATTATAATCACTCTTTATTTTGGCAAGTTATGGCGCCAAATGCTGGCGGTATGCCAACTGGTGATTTAGCTAAAGCTATTGAAACAGATTTAGGTGGATTTGAAAAATTTAAAGCTGACTTTACAGCTGCTGGAGCAACTCGTTTTGGATCAGGTTGGGCTTGGTTATGTGTTAAAGAAGGGAAATTATGTGTTTGTTCAACACCAAATCAAGATAATCCTTTAATGGATATTGCAGATTGCAAAGGAACTCCAATTTTAGGAATGGATGTATGGGAGCATGCTTATTATTTACATTACCAAAATCGTCGCCCTGATTATATGGCTGCATTTTTTAATGTAATTAACTGGACAAAAGTTAGCGAGCTTTATGCAGCTGCTAAAAAATAAATTTTAATTATTTTTAAAACAAAAAGCCTTATCATTGATGAGGCTTTTTTGTTTTAGTGTAAGAGTAATTTGCGTTATCCCAGATTACGCATTAGAAAATTTATTACGAGCTGAAACCTCTTCAAAACAGAACGCTTCGCCACTTGTTCTCCTTCATCATAGTGGTTACTATGCTTCAGTCAAAAAAGTGTCTGTTTTATTAAGCTTTCAACTCTCATT
>JBEIPP010000086.1:0-13632 GCA_040376995.1 Flavobacteriales bacterium | reverse complement strand
CATTCATAACTCCATCTGCTCTTTATCCAGTAATTCTCTGTATTCTCACAACATGTACATACTACTCCTTGCTTGTCTCGTTCTGCTTTACAATGAAGACGGCAACTCTCCTCGCTAGTGAAATTTGCTGTAAAGCTAAATAAATTCATCTCTTTGATTTTTAGACAAATATTAAAATTATGTCTAATTACGGATATTCAGAAAAAATTAGTCAAACACGTTATAAAATAAAACGCACATTGGGTTCTCAAAAAAAGATGGTTTAACGCTAATTTTACAAGATATATTGGCTTAGTGAAAACACATACACAACATTGTATATTAGCTTTATGTTACAACCTATATCGTAAGCCAATAGTGGTATAAAACAATAAAAAACAACGAGATTTGAACAAATAACTAATAAAATTTGATAAAATAAGCTCTAAAATGTTGAGCTAAAATTTATTAAAATCTTCATAAAAAAGAATATTGAAATGAATGGCTTAGTTTTGCAGCGGTCTCAATGGATAGGTTTTGTTTTTATCGTTATTCTTGCCATGCTCTGCCATTACCTGCAATAGCCATTCTATACGACTATCAGTATCTAGTTTGATGATTTGCTTACTGGTATGTTTTTTTAAAGTCTCGAAATATATCGCTTAACTCAGAGTCTTCTTTTGCCCTCGCTATTAAATGCACATGGTTATTCATAATAACATAGCCATACAACTCTAAACCTTTTTCTTTTCTACAATAAGCTAAACTATCAATTAACACATCTCTATACTTCTTCCCCGTAAATACATCTATTCAATTGACTGTTGCAAACGTTAAATAATGTAATGCGTTTGATAACCTATCTTGTAACTTGTAAAGCCTTTATTCATCTTAACAAAAATAATAAATTCCAGTTACAAACTGGCACTATTACTTTACTTTTATAATTAGTTGAAGATGCGCTGCGCTAAACTCCAATTAGCGGGGGTGTTGCAAATTTGCCCATCTCCAAAACAAATTAAAGAAATTGAAGAGTTTGCAAAAGATTCATTTGTTGTAGTTGCAGGAAGCTCCTGGCAAAAAAATGAAGATTATTTAATTGAATCTTATGTTGCTTTAAAACAAAAACATCCTCAACTTAAATTAATTATTGCTCCTCACGAAATTGATAAAAAAAATATTGATCGGTTAAGTAATTTATTAATTAAAAATAAATTAAGCTTTCATTTATTTTCTGATAATCCTCCAGCTTACACCGATTCAATTTTAGTGGTAAATGCCATAGGTTTTTTATCGTCTATTTATCAGTATGGTACTGTAGCCTTTATTGGTGGTGGTTTTACCAATGGCATTCATAATATTTTAGAGCCAACAGTGTATGGTTTGCCAGTTTTGTTTGGACCAAATTACAAGAAATTTAATGAAGCTTTTGAAGTCATTGATTTAAATGCAGGCTTTGTTGTAAATGATGCCGCTGATTTAACTAGACAGTTAAGCGTATTAATTGAAGATTTGAATGTATTATCAGAATCTTCTCGCTTAGCTAAAAACTATGTACTTAAAAACTCAGGAGCCACCAATAAAATTATTGATGGGCTAAAGCCTTATTTGTTAGCCTAAGAAAAGATAGCAGAAAATAGTGATTAAGAGTATTCCAATCGCATCTAAAACTACCTTAAACATGTTTTTAATTTAGTTAAATCTGTAAACCGCTAAAACCTGATGCGCAGCATCCAAAGCCAATTATTGGCATTAATAACATACATATAATACATGTTAAATAAGAATAGGTTTGTTTCTTTGAAATATACCCTATCATTAAAATTAAATTAACAATACTAGCAATAACACCCACAGGAAATGATAAAATAGCCAATTCATTTCCTAAACATGTTAATAGCATGATGCCAGCAACCATTGCATTATAAGTTGCTAACTTCTTAGCACATTGTTTATCAATATTTATTTCACTTTCCATATTTAAATAACTTTAAGATTTCTTAATCTTTCTAATTCATTCTCTTTACCATTTCTATAAAACAAGTTCATCGTTTCAAAGGGAATTATTTTTTCCTTATGGACAATATGTACACACGATTTTTTAATTGCTCTAACATCAAAATTATAGGCATCTATAAAGTTCATTATAATAATTCTAAATAAATTGTTGTAAGAAAAATTTGGCGCCTTAACAAAAGGTAGGCAACACATTAATTGATTTAAATCATCTGTTACAGCATCAACAGAATTTGCAGTACTGAATAGCTTTAAAATATGATTATGTAATTTTTCATCTTGCTCATAAACTATTGTATTTTTAGAATTATCTAAAAGCTCAGCAGGATTTACATATCGAGTTAATGGTATTATTTCATTCTCTAATTTTAAAGCATAACCCATTACTAATGCATCTGGGTTACAAGGTACGGGAATTAAATCATCCTCATTAAAGATTGATGTTTGATTTAAAATATCATTCCTAACTTCTGTTAAAGTATATCTTTCAATAGACGCGTCAAATTTATCGTTCCTGCCAGCCACTTGAACTGGCTGAAAAGTGACACCTCTTATGCAAGGTTGTTTTAATGCGTATTCAATTATTTTTCCAATCTCATGATTGTTCACCCCTCGTTGCAAGGTAACAACCAAAGTAGTTGATAGATTATATTTATTTAGATGTTCCATTGCTTTATAATGAACATCTAGTAAATCTGCTCCTCTTAATTTATTTAAAGCAACATTATCAAAACTATCCCATTGTAAATAAATTTCAAAATCTGGCATATAGGTAGCTAAGCGCCTTACGAAATCTTCATCTTTTGCCAATTTAATTCCATTTGTATTTAGCATTAAATGTTTAATAGGACGCTTCTTAGCTTCATCTAAAATTTCAAAAAACTGCGGATGAATCGTTGGTTCACCACCACTAATTTGAACAACGTCAGGATTACCTTCATTTGCAACAATTAAATCTAACATTGCCTTAACCTCATCTAATGAACGATGATTTCCAAAATGGGGAGAAGACTCTGCGTAACAAGTAGGACATGTTAAATTGCACCTATCTGTGATTTCAATTAATGTTAAACAAGAATGTTGTTCATGATCTGGGCACAATCCACAATCATAAGGACAACCATATAAAGTTGGAGTATTAAACTTTAGAGGCACCTCACTTCTTTTATTATAATTCCTAATTCTCTTGTAGTAATCGATATCTGTAGCAATTAAAACTTTCTCGAAACCATGCTCGGGACAATTTTTAATCATAAAAACATTAGAATCCTCAAAAACAATTTTTGCGCTTACACGACGTAAACATTTTGAACATAAGCTTATTGTATAATCATAATATATCCAATTTCTTTCAGGCATAACGACTAAATATTTTTTTGGGGTTAGTTAATGTTTTAGAGTAATAAATTAAACCTACTAAACATGTCAATTGAATTGTACTCAACTTCAAAAAAGTAAACTCATTATCCTTCAAAAACTCAATCATAAATCGATATATAAAATATAAAATTAAAAACAGTTTAAATTTAGAACCATTAGCTAATTCTGTTTTTTTTTCAAAAAAAAGAATAGTCAACCATAAAAAAAATAGAAATAATATTTCATATAATGGTAAAGGATGTCTTAAAATACCATCACCAAAATTAATTCCTGTAAATAATTCAGTTTTCTTACCAATTGTTCCATCGTTTAATCCTTCACAAAAACAACCTACTCTCCCTATAATTAATGCTAAGATAACAGGATAAGTCATTAGATCTCCACTAGATGTTTTAACGCCAATTTTTAATTTCATTAATTCAACCGAAAATAAGGCAAATAGTAATCCTCCAATTATTGTTTTATTACTAAATAAATAATAAAATTTATTGGGTGAAGATAAAAACTCAAAAGGATTTTCTAAAACACCTATCAAGCGTGAACCAAAAAGAGCACCAAAACATACAGCTACAAAAATTTTCAGTCTATTGATTTCACTTATTAAATCTTTAGAATTTTTTCTGAGAAAAACATAATAACGAACTCCAATAAACATACTTACAATTTCTAAAATAAAATGAGTCGAAATTGTTTTATTTAAAACTTGTATGTTAATAGGAAATTCCCAACTAATTATTTGCATTTTAATTATCCTAAAAATAAATAACAAAAAATGGTTATTAATAATATACCAATGGCATCTAAAACTAAACCTACTTTAAACATATCTTTAATGTCAATACGTTTGGTTCCAAATACAATTGTATTGGCTGCGGTAGCTACTGGTAACATAAATCCTAATGAAGCGGCAAAAGTTGCTGGTATCATTAATAATAAGGGTGGGAGGTCTAAATCTTTTTGCAAAGCAATCATCACTGGAATAGCTAATTGAATACTGGCAATATTAGAAGCAAATTCACTAATAATAGTCACAATTACACAAATGCCTAAAATGATAAAAAAGATAGGAACACCTTTTAACGCTGTTAAACAATGTGCTAACCAATCGCTTAATCCTGATACATCAAAGCCGTAAGCCAAAGCAAAACCACTACCAAACATTAAAATAATATCGTAACGTATTTTTTTTGCGTCTTCCCATTCTAGTAAAGCTTCTCCTTTGTTTTGTTTACTTGGAATTAAGAATAGGAGCAAGGCTGCTAAAATTGCTACTGATGCATCATCCACTAATTTAGGATTAGAAAATAAGTGATTCCAGCCTTTGTAAGTAAATGTTTCGAAAGCAATATCAGAACGAGTAAACCATAATAAGATACAGCTTACAAAAATACCTGCAATCCATTTTTCTTCGTATGAAAATTTTCCTAATACAGTATAATTATTTTTAAAATGATGTTTGCCTAAATTAGTAATCGTCACTTTTTTTCGTAAATAATAAAAACGTAAAACAAAAAATGTAGCGACTAAAAATAAGGCAGATAAAGGAAAACCAATAGAAGCCCATTTTAAAAAGTTTAAATCATTTAAATCTGGGAACGCTTCTTTGTAGGCTTTAAAGAAATACATGTTTGGAGGTGTTCCTACAGGAGTTGCCATACCACCAATAGTTGCCGAAAATGCTAAGCCTAATAAGATGGCTGCTGCAAAACGCCCTTTACTTTTTTCTCCATGAATAAATTCATCTGTTTCGCTAATTAAAGCCATTACGGCTCCAAATAACATCATAGTAGTGGCAGTGTTCGAAATCCAGTTACTAATTAAGTAGGATGATAACATCACTCCCAATAAAATATGATGAGGTTTGGTTCCAACAATAGATAATATTTTAATGGCAATGCGTTTATGTAAATGCCATTTCTCAATTGCAAAGGCCAGCATAAAACCACCTATAAATAAAAAAATAATACTATCTGTATATTGTTGTGCTACCGATTTGGTATCGGCTATTCCTAATAAAGGCATCAGTAAAAACGGAATTAATCCAGTAACTGCTAAATGAACAGCTTCAGTAAACCACCACAAACTCATCCAAATTGCCATCCCTGCCATCAGAGTCACTTTTGGATTAGTGGAATCTAAATCAGTTAATAGCCAAATTAAACACGCCGCAAGAGGTCCTAAAAGAATTAAAAGATATTTTGATATATTTTTGTTGATTGTATAATAAACTAATTTAAGATTTTAACTTTAACAAAAAATTATTACTACCGATGCGATTTATATTTATGGGATCTCCTTAATTTGCGGTTGCAAGTTTAGATATATTAGTACAAAACAATTATGATATTGTTGCTGTGGTTACAGTGCCCGATAAACCTGCTGGGCGAGGACAACAGTTGCAGCAATCGGCTGTGAAAAAATATGCTTTAAAAAAAGGCTTAAAGATATTACAACCCGAAAAATTAAAAGACGAAGCATTTATCAATCAACTAAAAGAATTGAAGGCAGACTTACAAATTGTAGTGGCTTTTAGAATGTTACCAGAAGTAGTTTGGAATATGCCGCCATTAGGCACTTATAATTTACATGGCTCCTTATTACCTAAATACAGAGGCGCTGCGCCGATAAATTGGGCAGTGATTAATGGAGAAACAGAAAGTGGCGTAACAAGCTTTAAATTAAAGCATGAGATTGATACTGGTAATATGTTGTTTCAAGAAAAAGCTCCTATAAGTAAAACGACTACAGCTGGTGAGTTACACGATACATTAATGCATATTGGTGCTGATTTAATTTTAAAGACTGTAAAAGCCATAGAGAGTGGTAATTATGAATTAAAACCACAAGATGATTCACAAAGCATACATGCGCCAAAATTATTTAAAGAAACGTGTAAAATTAATTGGAACAACCCCGCTGACAAAATATATAATTTAATACGCGGTCTTTCTCCTTATCCTGCAGCTTTTACAGAGTTTATTGATAAGAACAATCAAATGCTGGGTGTAAAAATATTTATTTCTGAAATAGAAGAAACACACCATACATACAACACAGGTGATGCAAAGAGTGATGGTAAAACCTTTTTGAAAGTGGCTTGCAGTAATGGCTTTATTCATATTAAAGAATTGCAAATGGCAGGTAAAAAAAGAATGCTTGTAGAAGAATTTTTACGCGGCTTTAAACCAGATAATGATTTTAAGTTTATCTAGTTTGTAAACGCTAGTTATTACTACGTCTCAATCCTATTCACTTCGAACGGTCCCTATAGCTATTGGGAAGAGAAATAAATTTGTTACACTATTTGTATATATAGTAAAGTGTATGCTTATATAAGTAAACGCTTTATTAATAGTAAATCACGCTTATTAATGGTTGAAAAGGGTTATTATTAGACATTTTAGAGATTTGTTGGAGGCGAATGTCTCGTTATAATTGAGATGTAGAGTGTATTTATTAACAAAGTGCCATTTTATTAACAAAACAGGCACTTTTTTTTACAAAACACTTGACAAATAAGCTTTAGCGTATACATTTGTATTGTAATTAATTTAAAAAGTTTAACCCTTAAAAACAAAACAAAATGAACAAAGCAGAATTAATCGAAGCAATCGCAAACGGATCAAAATTAACTAAAGCTGACGCAGGTCGTGCATTAGATTCAACTATCGAAGCAGTTGGAAAAGCATTAAAAAAAGGAGACAGAATTTCTTTAGTAGGATTCGGTTCTTTCTCAGTTGCTAAACGTGCTGCACGTATTGGTCGTAACCCTCAAACTGGTAAAGAAATTAAAATTGCTGCTAAAAAAGTAGTTAAATTTAAAGCTGGTACTGAGTTAGCAACTAACGTTAACAAAGGAAAATAATTAGCAAAACTAATTAATCAAAGAAGCCCTCGAGTTTACTCGGGGGTTTTTTGTTGCATTATTTTGTCCTCCTTTGGAGGGGGTAGGGGGAGGAATTTTAAACACATAAATCTTCATCCCAAAAAAATCATAAGGAATCATATAAAATAAGTGTTATCAGTGTTCCTGTTTTGAATAGTAACACATACTCTTCGGATTTAACAGATATAAGCGATTTATTTTAATTATTGTTTTTGTAAAAGTATCTGTGTGAATCAGTCTAATCCGTAAAATCAGGTTACTATTTGAATAAACTCTAATAAAATCGTACTTTTATAACAATGATTAACCGTGAACTCATAGAACCATTTTCGAAACTGGAATTACTTGCTAAGCAAGTGGTAGAAGGTTTTATTACAGGTTTACACAAAAGTCCGTTTCATGGTTTTTCGGTAGAGTTTGCCGAACACCGTATTTATAATAAAGGAGAAAGTACCAAACATATCGATTGGAAATTATTTGGCAAAACCGATAAACTCTTTATCAAACGTTACGAAGAAGAAACCAATTTACGTTGTCAGATTATAATTGATACATCAAACTCTATGTTGTTTCCTTTAGATAAAAAGGAAGGCGCGATGAATAAATTATCATTTTCGGTTTATGCAGCAGCGGCCTTGATACAGTTATTGAAAAATCAACGCGATGCCATTGGCATTACATTTTTTGATAAAGAAATTCATAAACACTATTCAGCTAAAAGTAATCCTACCCAACAAAAATTAATGTATCATGAGTTGGAAGCGCTTTTAAATAAAACCGTTTATGAAGAAGCTTCTTCTACTGAGTCTGCAAAGGCATTAGATCAAGTAGCGGAAATTATTCATAAACGCTCATTAGTAGTTATTTTTAGTGACATGTTTGAAGACCAATCCAACTTAGAATCTATTTTTGCGGCTTTACAACACTTGAAGTATAAAAAGCATGATGTAGTCTTATTTCATGTAGCTGATAAAAAACAGGAATTAGATTTTGACTTTGAAAATCGTCCTCATCATTTTATTGATATTGAAACTAAACAAGAAATTAAATTAAATCCTAATGAAGTAAAAGAGATGTATTTGAAAAAAATACATGAATACACTGAAGCGATTAAACTCAAATGTGGTCAATACAAAATTGATTTTGTAGAAGCAGATATTAATCAAGGCTTTGACCTGGTTTTACAAACCTATATAGTTAAACGCAGAGCAATGTTAAGGTAATAACTCTTTATAAAGTTGTTTTTAAATTAAAAAGAGCTACTCATAGAGAAGCTCTTTTTTTGCTTTGGCAGGAGTGGCAAAATCAACCACTTCAATTTCATCTTTTATGCCTGGATATTTTACATTTAAACCAGATTACGCATTAGAAAATCTATTACGAGCTGAAACCTCTTCAAAACAGAACGTTTTGCCACTTTTTCTCCTTCATCATAGTGGTTACTATGCTTCAGTCAAAAAAGTGTCTGTTTTATTAAGCTTTCAACTCTCATTACGATTCCTAATGCATAATCTGGGTTTAATAATTCAATTAATGAATCGGTAATTTTTTTTCTGCTCTGTATTTTTGATGATCCTTTTTTTTCTTAAATCAAGCCAATATTGCCCTTTGGAAGTGTAAAAACTACAAGCCATCACTGTTTTCCTCTCTGGAGCCAATGTAGGATTGTAATTATAAAAATGGGTTTCTAATCTGTCCCATGATTATCCGCGAGGAGATTCTAATTTTACTTTGGTTGGGAATCTCGAAAAATGCGGATATTCTTTATACGATTTTTTAATCCAAAAGATACGAGTAGAATATATAAAAACCACTCCCTTTTTTGGAGCCTAAAATCCAATGGATGGAGCCATCAATCGTGTAACCACCATTTTCCCAACTAGTACATAAACCTCCAGGAATGGAATGTTTCTCGAAAATTTGAGTTTCAAAACCATTCATTTGCAAATAGCAGCCGGCGGATAATCCCGAAATGCCAGCGCCTATAATATTGATAGTTGGTTTTTGTTGCACACCCAAATATATCAAAAAGATTGAGAAACTTGAGTAATGTGACACTCTTATTTCATATTTTAAACATATATAATGTTTATAGTTTTATACCAATTATTAAAATATCATCAACTTGCTCTAAATTATTTCGCCATTCATTAAATTTATTTACTAAAATATTTTTTTGTTCGCGGTCAGGTTTTAAATGATTTAAAAGTAATAATTCATTCAGAGGTTTATATTTAAATTTTTTACCTTTTAGTCCACCAAACTGATCGGCATAACCATCTGTATACAAATACAAATAATCTCCGGGAGAATAGTTTAAACTATATAAGTTAAAATTCTCTTTTTTCTCACCTTTTCCTACAGGCATCCTATCGGATTTTAACTCAATAATTTGCTGATTCGATATTAAAATAGGTTTGTTGTTTGCTGCCGTGTAGGTGATATTTTTTGAAACAAGATCAATACAAATTAATATTCCATCAAATCCGTCCTTGTGCTCTTCTTTTCCTAAACTATCAATTAAACGCATACGAACATAATTAAAAACCTCGTTTGGTTTTTCAATATCTTTTTCATTAATAGCTTCACTTAAAAAACCAATGTTTAACAAACTCATAAAAGCACCAGGAACACCGTGCCCAGTGCTGTCGCAAACAGCTAAATAAAATTTATTATCTTTTTTGGTAGCCCAGTAAAAATCACCACTTACGATATCTTTTGGATTAAAGTATACGAAGTTGTTGGGGATATTTAAATTTAAAAAATCTTCATGTGCTAATAAGGCGTATTGAATTCGTTTTGCATAATTAATAGAATCAATAATTTCTATTTGTTTTTCTTCAATAACTCTTTTTTGACCTTCCACATTTCTTTTTTCCAAAAGGAGTTCTGATGTTCGAAGATCTACCATTTTTTCTAGTTGTTCTTTCTCACCTAGTAATAACAATTCATTCTTTTCTTTCAATAATTTAATTTTTTGAGCATTTGCCAACGAAAATAAAATGGCCTGTGATACAATACTTATTAAAAGATTATTATGGGTAAACCAGTTATATTCTAAATTTCCCATTGTATAATATAATAAGTAAGGAACAGAAATGAAAGAAGGTAAATATGCATTTAAGTATGTAATGGCAGGTTTAAAATTGTTTTTATATCTAATAATACCTACTGTTAAAAGGAAAATAACTGCAAAACCGGATGTTAAAATAGTGAGTTGATTTAAGACAGGAATACTAAATATAGATGAGATTCCAGAAATTATAAAAGTCCAAATGAATGCTAAATAAATTTTTCGCACCCATTTTTGACTCATTATTTTAAGGTCCAAAAAATAATGACTGAACCTAAAAGAGTAGAATGCAGAGAGTGAAGGAATAAGATTATAACAGACCTCGTTCCATTTTGCAGATTCAAATGATATAAAAGCATTAAAATGACCGGAGTAGGTGCTTACTTGCAATAAAAGAAAAAACATATAGATGGTTAAGAAGCCATATACTTTTTCGCGAGAGTTGAAATACATTAATAAGTTATGAAGAATAACACAAATGATAATTCCCATTAATATGCCTTCAAAAAAGTCAACTCGGTAATGCGAAGAAATCAATGCTTCCTTTGGATATATTTCAGCTCCAAACGATTTAAAAGTTAATCTATTTGCTCTTAATAGATAGACAGAGGTATCACTTGATCTTTTGGGAAGTAGAAAAATTTCTTTTGATATATTCAGATATTTCTGCGACGCAGGCAATCCAATCCCGCCTCTTGAGAGAGGTAATAATTTTCCGTCTACAAGATTAAATAAATCTAAATGATAGTATTGCACGTTAGGCAATGTTAAATACAATGGGTATATATTTGATTTTACAGAAAATAAAAACCAGTAATCGTTTTTTCCCTCATTGTCAATTTCTAATTCAGATAATTCAAAATGCTTAAAATCATTTAACTTTTTTACAATATTTGGATCAACTGAATCATTTTTCAATACCCTCAAATACTTTGTGTGTTTATGTAATGGATAACATAAACCTGTGTTTTCTACATTTACAGGAACGGGAACTTGTGAATAGTACTTATCGTGACCACAAATAAGAAGTGTAATCAATATTAAAAGTATTCTATTATTTAAAACATTTTGTTTTAAATAATTAGATTTAATATTTGAAAAAATAATTCTCATTAATGTGAATATAAGGTTTTGTCCTTATTAAGACTGCGCTCTCTTTAATTTATATGCTTGTACAACATAAATTATATTTAAAAGAGAAACTGCTATTGTTAATAAATGTAAGAAATGAGAAGTAGGGTGGTGTAAATAAACAAATACCGACATAAATAGGTTGCCTATAAAATTACTCCAAGCTACATTTGTTGTAACTATTATACCTGATGCTTTTCGGGAAGCGTTGTAAACAAAAAGAGCTGCCATAACAACCGTTATTAAATAGGCTGAAGTTGTTCCCATCAGCGTATCATATCCCTCTTTTTCAAAGTAATAAAATACCGGAATCCACCACGCTGTTATTAAAAACATGAATGCCGTAAAATATTTACCAAAAATATTTTTCGTCATTTGAAGAGAGCCATATTTTAGAGTGTAATAAAATATAAAGACATCCATGAAAAACCATATTCTTAAACCCCATTCGAAAATTGATCCAAGATCAGTATATAACATAAATCCCCAACAAAATTCCCAAGCTATATTGGAAGAAACAGCTAGAAAGGGCATTTCTACTTTCTTGTATTTTATCGCATCTCTTATGATAAAATAATAGGCATAAATCCAAAAAAAGGTTCCAATTAATATTAGGATTAATTCGGTTGTTGTATAGTCAATAGTATTAACTAAGGGATGATATTTATGTTCTGGCATATAATTTTCGAATACTTTAGTTCATATTCCAATTAGCTTTCAAAGTATCAGGGATATAAAATTCAACTTGGTTTACGTGAAGATATAGTTGAACTAATTCTTGTAAATGTTTAGTACTGTTGTTTGCAAGTAGTTTTCTTACCGCCGGAACATGGGCTTCTATTTCATTTACAATTTCCATTGATTCTAAAAGTAATTTACCTTCTAATTTCTCAAAAAAGTTTAAATGCTGATTTAAACCTATCACTTTAGTTAAATCAACATCAATAGCTTTAGAAACATCTTCTACAAAGAAACCAATCAAATATTCAGGGATTTTGTTAACTAACATTCCTTTGAAAAAGTATTCTTGTGAATTTTTTACTAAGGAAGAAACTAAAAATTTACCATCTTCTGATTCTTCTTGATTTCTTTTAATAATGGCAATTCCTAATTCCCATCCATCATCAAAGGATGCAGGATATAATTTTGGATCAAGTCCAATAAAATGACCCACAATATTCCAGGTATGCATGTAAGCGTTTTTTTGCTCAGAAGTTAACTCAACACCAACCTGCGTTAAGCCATTTATAACAAGAGCAGAAAAAGCCATTAAAGTACCAGCCATTTCTTCCTGATTTATTGGTAAACCATAATAATCTGTATCCCATGGTTTCATACCATGATGAGGATTTAGTAAAAAATATCTAATAGCAGCGTGATATAATCTTACCTTTTTAACAGTTATAATTCCTGCACCTTTTGGAGATAAACCACCCTCTGACATTACATTGATAACCATTTGAGATGTTTCTAGAAGTCGACGCATCATTTTTGATGTATCTTCACCCTGACTGCTTAGTCGCCCTGTTGAGGCTAAAACTTTAGCTCCATTTTTACAAGCATAACATAATGGTAGAGCTTTATAATTTAAAATTAGAGCAATCTCAGGTCCGTATTGAGCAAAAACTTCTTGGGCTATTTTTATTTTATTCTCATCTGCCCAATCTGGTAGATGATTGTTGGTGTTAAAATATTCAATTACCGATTGTGGAAGGGTATGATTTGAAGCTGTTTCATCATTTGAATTCAGACTTTTAAATAGGTCTCTTAGTGACGAAAAGTCCTGATTTTTTGCAATATTTCCAATTATAGTTTCGCATTTTGGATCTGTTTGGCGACTCATTTGTTTTAAAAAATCTGCATCCCATTTATGAGAAGTACTTGTCTTAGAATTCATTGAAAAATATTGAGTTTATATTTTATTTATTTTATTGATTGTGCTATAAATATAATATTTATTATTGATTATTGTTTCCCTCTTTTTTATAAACAAATATGATGAATTCGAATTTAATAGATTGTTTAACCCAGATTACGCATTAGAAAATTTATTACGAGCTGAAACCTCTTCAAAACAGAACGCTTCGCCACTTGTTCTCCTTCATCATAGTGGTTACTATGCTTCAGTCAAAAAAGTGTCTGTTTTATTAAGCTTTCAACTCTCATT
>JBEIPP010000270.1:0-2377 GCA_040376995.1 Flavobacteriales bacterium | reverse complement strand
CCAGCCAACATCTTTGTAACCGCACCAGACACTTTACAAAATGCTATGGTGAATATTCAAGATGATATGGTAAAACATGTGGCTTTCTTAAAATCACAGGGTAAAGATTTAGAAGCCAAACGTATTGAAGAACGTGTTAATTATGATTTAGAAATGATGCGTGAATTAGGATACTGTAGTGGAATTGAAAACTATTCTCGCTACATGGATGGCAGAGCACCAGGTACTCGACCGTTTTGTTTATTAGATTATTTTCCGGAAGATTATTTAATGATTATAGATGAAAGTCATGCAACCTTACCTCAAGTAAGAGCCATGTTTGGCGGTGATTTTTCGCGTAAACAAAATTTAGTAGAATATGGTTTCCGATTACCATCAGCAATGGATAACCGCCCTTTAAAGTTCGAAGAATTTCAAGCCTTAATTAATCAGGTTATTTATGTGTCTGCTACACCAGCAGAATATGAATTAGAACAAGCTGAAGGTATTGTGGTGGAGCAATTAGTTCGTCCAACTGGCATCTTAGATCCAATTATTGAAGTTCGTCCTAGTGGCAACCAAGTAGATGATTTATTAGATGAAATTCATAAAGTAGTTGAAAGAGACGAGCGTGTTTTAGTAACCACACTTACTAAGCGAATGGCTGAAGAATTATCTAAATACTTAACCAAATTACAAATTCGTTGTCGTTATATACATAGTGAAGTAGATACCTTGGAGCGTGTAGAAATTTTACGTCAGTTACGTGTAGGCATGTTTGATGTATTAATTGGAATTAACTTATTACGAGAAGGATTAGATTTACCAGAAGTGTCTTTAGTTGCAATCTTGGATGCAGATAAAGAAGGCTTTTTAAGAAATGTGAGAAGTTTAGTGCAAACTTCAGGTAGAGCAGCTCGAAATGTAAACGGAAGAGTTATTATGTACGCTGATAAAATGACGGACAGTATGCGTATTACGATTGAAGAAACAGGCAGAAGAAGAAAACGACAAATTGAATACAATTATAAAAACGGCATTACGCCAACTCAAGCAGGTAAAAAAGCTTTATTACAACCAAATGATTCGGGAGTAGAAGTGACAGTGGATGGTAAATTAGTGAGAACGTATATTGAACCAGACGTGTTTAGTGTGGCTGCTGACCCCGTTGTACAATACATGAGCAAGGATGAATTGAAAAAACAAATTACCAAATTAAAGTCTGCGATGTTAAAAGCATCTAAAGAAATGGATTTTATGAAAGCAGCTAGTTTGCGTGACGAAATGTTTGGTTTAGAAAAAATGTTAGAGGATAAATAATGAAAATTGCTACCAACAAACTATCCGATTTATACAAGTTTTACAAAAACGAATTATCATTGATATATGATGAAGGAGAGTTATATACTATTTTTGAATTGGTGAGCGAGAAGTATTTAAATTACTCTAAAACAGAAGTAAAACAGCATTTTGATGAAAATATCAATCAATCCAATTTGATTAATATATACAATGCTGGTGTTGAACTGAAAAAAGGAACTCCTATACAGTACATTTTAAAAGAAGCCTATTTTTATGATTTAATATTTAATGTATCCAATGCTGTACTAATTCCTCGTCCCGAAACCGAAGAATTAGTAGATTTGATTATAAAATCTCAAATAACGAATGACTCAAATCCAATAACTTTACTTGATATAGGAACTGGTTCTGGTTGTATTCCTATTACACTAAAAAAACATTTACCTCAAGCAAAAGTTTTTGGCATTGATATTTCTGAACAAGCATTAGAAGTAGCCAAATCGAATGCTATAAAAAATGATGTTGATGTAGAATTTATTAAAGAAGACATTTTATCAAACTTCTTAATTCTTAATTCTAACTTCTCAATTATTGTCAGTAATCCTCCCTATGTTTTAAATTCCGAAGCCAAACAAATGGATGCTCGAGTATTAGAACATGAGCCACATTTGGCTCTCTTTGTAGAAGATAATGATCCTATTATTTTTTATAAACGCATTATCGACTTGTGCAACAAGTATTTACTAGAAAAAGGTTGGTTGTTTTTTGAGTTAAATCCCATGTATGCAATAGATGTAAAAAACTATGCAATTGCCAGTAAAATCTTTAATTTTACAGAGATTTTAAACGACATGAGTGGCAAGCAACGATTTTTAAAAGCACAAAAAAAATGAAAATTATAATACTAATTATATTATTTTTTTCAGCGGCTCTATTTTCTCAAGAAAAAATTGAAACAGTAGTTGATAAACCTGCTCAAGCAGTTGGTGGTAAATTAGATGTAGATTATGTAATTCAATCTCAAGTTATTTATCCTGAAAATTTATTAAAGAAAAATGTTAGTGAAGATGTTGCTATTTACTTTACTGTTTCTGCT
>JBEIPP010000073.1:0-14744 GCA_040376995.1 Flavobacteriales bacterium | reverse complement strand
TTATCATACCCATCTAAATCCTTATATCTATCACTCCCTCCAAATCCTGCCTGACGAACAGAATTTGGAATAGGTTCTGCTTCAAAAATGACTCGATAAATATTATCATCTCGGTCTTGTAAATCATTCAATACTGTTTGAACTTGATTCATCTTTTTATTCAATAAATCATATTGCAATTGCATAACCTCTGCCTCTCTTCGTAATTGCTTTTCTTTAGGCGAATCTATAAATCGATAAGCAATTAACATCGTAACCGTAGCAAATACTAAACCAATACCCAAGTACGAAAGTACCTGCAACAAACGCTGCTTAAAAGTAACTTTTACTTTCTCGTAGGTTAAAGATTTGGTATTAAACTTATATTTTACTTTAGACATGTTAAACCCTTAAAAAAGGCAAGCAAATATAGCAAAATGATTGGTTTTATAATGATGCTTTTATTCAAAAAATAATTCTAAAAAAGGATTAGGGCGTGTCGGCGCAAAGAACTGGCGCCGTCGGGCTGTCGCTTCAAGTCCTCGCTACGCTGCGGGCTTTCCGCTTGCATCCCTCACGCACACAACAACCAAAACCCTTACTAAAAAGTGAATAATTTGTGGTTTACGGCGCCAGTGTTTTTAGTATATTCGCTACTTCTTTTTAAAACACTATGGAATCAAATAAAGTACGTCAAACATTTTTAGATTTTTTCAAATCAAAAGGTCACGAAATCGTGCCTTCTGCACCAATGGTAGTTAAAGGCGACCCAACCTTAATGTTTATTAACTCTGGTATGGCTCCTTTTAAAGATATCTTTTTAGGAAATGCTCCCATTAAATATCCGCGTGTAGCTGATACTCAAAAATGTTTACGTGTAAGTGGTAAACACAACGACTTAGAAGAAGTTGGTGTTGACACTTACCACCATACCATGTTTGAAATGCTTGGTAACTGGAGTTTTGGCGATTACTTTAAAAAAGATGCCATTGCTTGGGCATGGGAATTATTAACCGAAGTTTATAAAATCGATAAATCTCGCTTATACGTTACAGTTTTTGAAGGAAGCGTTGAAGAAAACGTGCCTTTTGACCAAGAAGCTTATGATACATGGAAATTATATGTTGAAGAAAAAAGAATATTAAAAGGTAATAAAAAAGATAACTTCTGGGAAATGGGTGATACCGGACCTTGCGGACCATGTACCGAAATTCATTACGATGGGAGAAGTGATAAAGAAAGAGCAAAAGTTAATGGTGCTACTTTAGTAAATAATGATGATCCACAAGTAATTGAAGTGTGGAACAACGTATTTATGGAGTTTATGCGTAAAGCAGATAAAAGCTTAGAGAAATTACCTGCTCAACACGTAGATACCGGAATGGGTTTTGAGCGTTTAGTGCGTGTTTTACAAGGAAAACAATCTAATTACGATACGGATGTTTTTACGCCTTTATTAACTAAAATTGAAGAGTTAAGTGGTTTAAAATATAAACCTGAAAATGAAGAAAACGACAAAAAACAATTAGTAATTAATATTGCTATGCGTGTTATTGCTGATCATATTCGTACTATTTCTTTTTCAATTGCAGATGGTCAGTTACCAAGTAATACTGGCGCTGGTTATGTTATTCGTCGTATTTTACGCCGTGCTATACGTTATGGTTATCAATCTTTAGATATTAAAGAGCCATTTATGTACCGAATTGTATCAACATTAGCAAACCAATTAGGACAACAGTTTACAGAATTAAATACACAAAAATCGTTGATTGAAAAAGTTATTAAAGAGGAAGAAATTTCTTTTTACAAAACTTTAGAAATTGGATTAAAACGTATTGAACAAGTTTGCGCTGATTTATTAGCTTCAAAAACAAGTAAAGTAATTGACGGGAAAGTTGTATTTGAATTATACGACACCTTTGGTTTTCCTTTAGACTTAACATCTTTAATTGCTCGTGGTTACGATTTAAGCATTGACGAAGAAGAATTTAACAAATGTTTAAAAGAACAAAAAGATCGTTCAAGAGCGGCAACTGCTGTAGATACTGACGATTGGATTAATGTAACTGCACCAAAAGACGAAAAAAACTTAACAGAATTTGTTGGTTATAATGAATTAATAAGTGAATCAAACATTATTCGTTACCGCAAAGTAAAAGCAAAAAACAAAGAGCAATTTCAAATTGTATTAGATAAAACTCCTTTTTATGCTGAAAGTGGTGGACAGGTTGGAGATTCAGGTGTTTTAGAAAACATTAATGATAAAATTTACATCACTGATACTAAAAAAGAGAACGGAGTTATTATTCATTTCTGCGATAAATTACCAGATAACATTTCTGTAACATTTACTGCTAAAGTTGATGCAAACAAACGTGCTTATACTGAAAATAATCATAGCGCTACTCACTTATTACATGCTGCTTTACGCACTGTATTAGGAACACACGTAGAGCAAAAAGGAAGTTTAGTAAATGATGAGTATCTAAGATTTGACTTTTCTCACTTCTCTAAAATCACCGATGAAGAATTAGCACAAATTGAAAAAATAGTAAATGCAAAAATTCGCGAAAACATTGCTAGCAACATTCAACAAATGAGTATTGATGATGCTAAAAAAACAGGCGCCATGGCATTGTTTGGCGAAAAATATGGAGACATTGTTCGCGTTGTTGAATTTGACAAAAATTATTCTATCGAATTATGTGGTGGAACGCACGTAAAAGCTACTGGACAAATTGGTTACTTTAAAATCATTTCGGAAGGTGCTGTAGCAGCTGGTATTCGTCGTTTAGAGGCAGTAACTGCTATTAAAGCCGAAGAATTTTTTGATAATCAAACCTCAACGTTAAATGAAGTAAAAGCAATTTTAAAAAACAATAAAGATGTCGTGAAAAGCTTAAGCAATTTAGTTGAAGAAAATAACGACTTACAAAAGCAATTACAAGCTTTATTAAAAGAAAAAGCTCAAAGCATTAAGCAATCATTATTAACTAAAGTAATTGCTAAAAATGGCATCAATGTTATTGTTGAACAAATATCTTTTGATAGTGCCGAAGAAATTAAAAACATCTTATTTGAAATTCGTAATCAGGTTGAAAACTGTGTGTGTGTGATTGGAGCCGAAGTAAAAGGTAAACCAAGTATCTCCGTAATCATTGATGATAATTTGGTAAAAGACAAAAACTTAAATGCAGGCAATATTATTCGTGATTTAGCAAAAGAAATTAATGGCGGCGGCGGCGGCCAGCCTTTTTATGCGCAAGCTGGTGGAAGTAAACTGGAAGGATTAAGTTTGGCTATTGAAAAAGCAAAAGCGTTGTTTTAATTATTTTTTTGGAACGTAATTTGAGTATAGAAATCAAAACCGTGTGATTTCTACACTCATTTTTATAATTTTCCATTCAAATTTCACTCTCTCAAAATCTTACTCACTCATTAATAATAGTATTTCACCCAATTTTTAATGAATTTCACTCAATCAAACTAAAAATAATAGATTTGATTTTCAGTCACTTAAGTTTTTGATGTGATTTATTTCACTTTTCACTGTAACTATTGTACTGCTTTTGTATTATAAACCCGTAATGCTTTTAAACGCAGTTCATATGGAATTTTCACCCCGATATCACCATACCGCAGATATGTTGCTAGATGAGCAAATGATCATTGAAGCTGCAAAACAAAACCCTGAGCATTTTGGGCCATTGTACCACAAATACTACAAACAAATTTTTGGGTATGTGTACCAACGAATGGATTGTAAAGAAACTGCTTTTGATTTAACAGCTCAAGTGTTTTTAAAAGCATTGACTAATATTGAGAAATATGAATACAAAGGCGTACCCTTTGCAAGTTGGCTATACCGCATTGCACACAGTGAAGTGATGCAGTTATTTAGAAATCAAAAAAAATTAAGAACCATCAATGCTGATATAAGTGACTTAAGAAATATTTGTGAAGAAGTTGAAGAAGAGTACATGGAGCAATACAAAGGTATTTTGATGACGGTTATCAAAAATTTACCTGAAGATGATTTACAATTAATTGAATTACGATTTTTCGAAAAACGTCCATTTAAAGAGATTGCTGAAATCTTAAATTTAACTGAGACAAATGCAAAAGTGAAATTGTATAGAATACTAGAAAGAGTAAAAAAAACATTGACTAAAACATCCAAATAATGGGAACAAAATTTAATATTGACAGAAAACCTGTACCTGACGAAGAAATTAATTCACACAAAGATTTTGGTGAATTAGTCAATAAATTTAAAAAGCAGAGTATCGAGAAAGCCCGAAGTGATGCTAGCTTTTTAAAAAACAAAAAAGCAACTTATACGGCAATCATCGCAGGCGTCGCCGTTATTTGTACTGTTACCTATTTCGCCGTATTTAAAAAAGAACCATCAAAAGAAACCACCAATGATAAAATAGTTACTTCACAACAAAATAACACAAATACTCCTAATACCAAGCTTAATAAAGCTTTTATTGCACCACCCATCTCTAAATTGAACGTTCCCTATACTTCCTATAAAGTAAAAGCTGAACAAGGTGGAACGTTAAAACACAAATCCAATCCGAAAGCTATCGGATCAAAAATTATTATTCCAAAAAAAGCCTTCGTTAATAAACAAGGTGAGGATATTATTGGAGATGTTGAAATTCAATACAGAGAGTTTCATAACCAAGCTGATATTATTGCTAGTGGAATACCAATGAGTTATGATAGTGCTGGGGTTAAATCAACTTTAGAAAGTGCTGGTATGATTGATATCAGAGGTTATCAAAATGGGGAGCCTGTTTTCATCAGTCCTAAAAAACAAATTACTATTGAATTTGCTTCTGAACATAAAGAAGATAAATACAACATGTATGAGTTAGATACGATTGCAAAAAACTGGACTTATTTATGTAGAGACAATTCTCTGATAAATAAAAAACAGTCTTTATCCACTCAATCGATAAAACCAAAAAAAATAGAAAAAACTGAATCTCCAAAAGCTATAGAATTACAAAAACAAATTGACGCCATTCCTCCAAAAATAGAAGCCGAAAAAACAACTTATATAAAAAAAGTAAATCAGCTTCCAAAAGCAACTGAACCAAGCAAGCCAACAAAAGCAGTAGCAGGTAGACCTCAATTTCAGTTGGAGGTTAACTATAAAGAATTTCCTGAACTAGCGGCATTTAAAAATGCCATATTCGAAGTTGGCACTGAAAACAAAAATTATAACTCAAAACTAGCCGATATTACATGGGGTAGCGCCGAAGTTTCTGAAGGTCCTCAAAAAGGTAAAAACTATTTATTGACATTGAAGTTAAGAGAGCGAGTTGAAAAATTGATTGTTTATCCTGCATTAACAGGAGCTGATTACGACAAGGCTTTAAAATCGTACGAATCAAAATTTACCGACTACAAAAACTTAGTCACCAAACGCGAAGCTTATGAAAAAAGATTAAAAGAAGAATTTGAAGCAAAACAAGCAACTTACTTGGCTGAGCAAAAAAAATTAAACGAAGATTATATTAAAGAAAAAATTCGTTTGCAAAGAGAGCAACAAGCTCAAATAACTAATGCCATGCAAGATTTCACATCTCAAGCAATTGTGATGCGTGTTTTTAGTGTAAGTAATTTTGGAATTTTCAATTCAGATTGTCCGAATAGCCTTCCTCAAGGAGCGAGTATCAATCCTATTTATGTAACTAATGATAAACCAATCATACCAAATACTATTTATTTAATTTGTCATAATAAAAATTTAGTTTATAATTTACAATATGGCACTTTGAAATTTAATCCAAAAGATGCTTATAGTTTATGTATAATCTCTAACGGAAAAATGTATTTATGTAATAAAGAAACATTCACTTCTATTGCATCATCAAAAGAAAATAAAATTCCATTAACCGAACTAAGTAACGATGTTAATGATGCTGTAGATTTAAGAAAGGCTATCGGAATATAATCACTAAAACACAACTTATGAAACCACTAATTTTGGCGCTTCTTGTACTAGCCATGCTATGTTTTTCTTTTACTAAAGAAAAAACTTTTATTCCTCCAGGAACCATTCAAATTAATGATACCTTATTTGCTGATGAAACAGAGGTTACAAATTTCAGTTGGATGGAATATGAATATTGGACAAAAGCCATTTATGGTGCTAACTCTAAAGATCATTTAGCAACATTGCCTGACACTTTAGTTTGGAGAGAAAAATTATCATATAACGAACCATATGTACAATACTATTACCGTCATCCAGCATATAAAGATTTTCCAGTTGTAGGAATTAGCTATGAGCAAGCTATTGCATACTGTAAATGGCGAACCGAAAGAGTTAGAACTCATTTAACTATCAAAAAAGATTTCACTCATCAACATTTTGAATACCGTTTACCAACTAAAGCCGAATGGGAGCGATTAGCGGAAACATCATCGTTTGTTTTAAAGAATAATGGAAAAAATGAGAAAGGAAAATTTCAGTTAAATTGTATTAGTCCATTAGAAAATGAAAATCAGATGCCTACAGGAACAGGCGATATTGTTGCCCCAGTTCAATCATATGAAAAAAACTTTTTAGGTTTTTATAATATGCTTGGTAACGTTGCTGAAATGGTTTCAGAAAATGGAATTTGCAAAGGCGGAAGTTGGAGAAACAGATTAGAAGAATGTAGAGTTGGTAAAAATCAAGAATACACAAAGCCTAATTCATGGACGGGTTTTAGATGTGTTTGTGTGATTAAAAATAAAGGGAATAGTTAGTATTCGTTATTCCTAATTTGAGAAAAATGTTACCAAACCATAAAACTGGTTTAAGATAACATTATTTTAAGAAGTTAATATATTAATTAGTATATCAATCTCTTCATTTGTATTAAAAGAATGTAAACAAATACGAATACGTTCTTGTCCTTCTTTTACTGTAGGACTTTTGATTGACTTTACAAAAAGATTTGAATGACATAGTTTTTCTTCTAAGTCTTGAACTTGTTTATTTCCGGCAATCACTTTGCAATGAATGGCACTTTCACTTTTAATAAATGACTGAGTGCTTTTTAATTGACTATTAAAATAACGAATGTTATTTCTTAATTTTTCAATTTCGTTCGTCTTAGCTAATAATTGATACGCTGCTTTAACAGCCAACAAACTATGTTCGGGCATAGCTGTTGTATAAATAAAGGAGCGAGAAAAATTAATTAAATAATGTTTTAATTCTTCACTACCTAATACCGCTGCGCCATGGCAACCCATGGCTTTTCCGTTTGTATAAATTCTAGCAAAACAATCATCTTGTATATTTAATTCCTGACACAATCCCTTCCCTTGTTCGCCAAAAACACCAATACCATGAGCTTCGTCAACTATTAAATGCAAATTATATTGCTTGCAAAAAGCAGCTAATTCTACCAAAGGAGCACAATCGCCGTCCATAGAATAAACACTTTCAACAACTATGTAAATTTCGTTAAACGAATCTTTATGTCTAGTAATTAATTCTGTTAGAAAATTAATATCGTTGTGTTTGAATTTATAATGTGTGGCAAAACTTAAACGAATACCATCAATTAAAGAAGCATGTATTAATTCATCACTTAAAATTAAATCGCCTTTTTGTGGCACACTCGAAAGTAATCCTAAATTAGCATCATAGCCCGAGTTAAAAATTAAAGCCGATTGAGATTGATGAAACTGAGCTATTTCATTTTCAACATCATTAAATAATTTGGAATTTCCACTAATTAATCGTGAACCTGTAGAACCTGTTTTTATAGATGGTTCGAGCAATTGAAGCTCTTGATGTAAATATCCTTGAGACGAAAATCCTAAATAGTCATTACTTGAAAAATCTATTTTTGAATAGTTTGTTTTAAGTGAACGAAAGAGAAACTTTTCTTTTGCCTGAATTAATTTATGAGATAATATTTGAGGAAAGGAAACCATGTGTTATAACAAAAATTATTCATGAGATGCTATTCCATTACTACTAATTTCTACGAAATTTACAGTTTTAAAAAGTTCACTTAATTGCAAATGATTCTTTCTAAATATATCCAAAAGTTGCTTATTCTTAATATTACCTGTACTCACCAACAATAGCTTAATTGTCTTATTTTGTGGTGAATGAGAATAAAAAAAATCAGAATCTTTTGTTACAACGATTAATTTATGTTCATCTGCGTAATTGATAATTTCAGTATCAGAACTTTCATCTCCATTTAATAAACTATCAACATAAACAGAGTAATACCCTAATTCATTTAGAATAGTATTTAATAATATAGGTAATTGAGCGTCAATTAATAATTTCACGCTGCTGGCAAATAAGTTTTAATGCGAGTTAGTTTTGAGGCATATGCCAAACAGGCGTAAATATCCTTTAATTCTAATGAATTATATTCCTCTATAATAGATTCGAAAGACTGACCTGCACTTAATAAATCTAAAATCAAATCAACGGTATATCTTTTATTACGAATAGTAGGTTTACCATGACAAATGTCGGGGTTTAACGTAATTCTATCTAATAAATTTTCCATTTTTAAGTTTAAACTAATTCCTCTTTTTTCAATTTATCTACAAAAGCTTGTTTTGTAGATAAACCTAAAATCTTGAACATTTCCATATCCTGATTATATAAAGGATTAGGAGTAGTTAATAATTTTTCGCCGGCAAGAATAGAATTAGCACCCGCCATAAAGCATAAAGCTTGTCCTTCCATACTCATACTTAAACGACCAGCCGATAAACGAACTGCTGTTCTTGGCAATACAATACGCGCCGTTGCAATCATACGCACCATATCCCAAATTGGCACTGGAGGTTGATCTTCCATTGGCGTTCCTTCTACAGCAACTAAAGCATTAATAGGCACAGACTCTGGTTGAGGACGTAATAAACTTAAGGTATATAACATCCCTACTCTATCTTCTACTTTTTCGCCCATACCAATAATTCCACCCGAACAAACCGTTAAGCCAGCCTTACGAACATTATTAATTGTATTTAAACGATCATCAAACTTACGAGTAGAAATAATATTTTCGTAATTCTCTTCACTTGTATCAATATTGTGATTATAAGCATATAATCCAGCTTCCGCTAAACGCTTAGCTTGATCTTCTGTAACCATACCAAGTGTAGCACAAACTTCTAAGCCTTTGCTATTAATGGTTTTTACCATATCTAACACGGTATCAAAATCTTTATTATCACGCACCTCTCTCCAAGCGGCACCTAAACACATACGACTTGCTCCACCTGCTTTTGCATTGTTAGCGGCTGCATCTACTTCTGGGACACTCATTAACTTATGAACCTTCACTTCTGTATGGTAACGAGCTGCTTGAGGGCAATAGGAACAATCTTCAGGACATCCACCAGTTTTGATAGATAATAATGAACTGATTTGCACTTCGCCAACAGTATGATGCTGTTTATGAGTTTCTGCTGCCTTATATATTAACTCCATTAAGGGTGTATTGTACACCTCTAAAATTTCTTCTTTTGTCCAATCTTTAATAACCATTATGTATTTTCTAATTCTAACAAATTTACTACAAATGCCACAAACCACAAAACGTATTTTTTTTGGAAAACTATGTTAGTAATTTTCAATGATTTACAAGTATCTTTTTAAGATAAGTGCGTTATTTGTAGTAATGAAGAAGTATATAGTTTTATCTCTGTTTTTATTTTTTGTTGGCCACTTACCAATAAAGGCTCAATTTACTGAAAGTGATGAGCGAAAAAAAATGTGGCGTAAATCTGGGAAACGCCATAAATCACGCGAAGCTTTTAATCCTTATTTAAAAAAAAGCAAAAAAGATAAGCCTAGTTCTCAACTTAGTAAACAAAATGCACGCGAACAAAAACGTCAATTAAAAGCTGCTAAAAAGCAAAAACGAAAAAGCATGAAAAAACTAGGTTATAAAGAAACTAAAGTAAAAAGAGCCTAATGCCACTCTGTAACTTTATTTATTTTTTATATTATAGGTAATATGAAAAAACTATTCCTATTTCCTATTATATTAAAATTTACCGTCTTAGCTCAAATTTCAAATCCAAGTTTTGAACACAAAAGAGATACTATTCCTTCGCTTCCTGCAAGTTGGAGAGCTAATTTAAAACCGCATTTTAATTGGCAAATTGACACTACTATTTTTTACTCGGGAAAGCAATCATTACTAATGAATAATGATTCAAATACAGATTCAATGGTGTTTTCACCTTTTTCTCAAATATGTTCAATAGAAATTGATAAGGCAAAAAAAATAGAGCTAACAGCTTATATTAAAACCAAAAATGTTACCAAAAATGTTGGCTTATGGTGTCAATTATGGAATAAAGACAATAAACAAATTGGTTTTTCGAGTTTAGAAACTCAACAGATATTAATTCAAGGTACTACAAACTGGACCAAGTATACGGTATCATTATTAGTAAATACCGATGTTAAAAAACTATTGCTAGGAGGTTTTCTTAAAGGATCGGGACAAGTTTGGTACGATGATTTTAATATTGAAGATGTTACTAAACAAACTAGTAAAACTGCCATTAAATTTTTAGATAAAGCTTTAAAAATTGCTAAAAATGGCTCTATTGTTAGTGATTCGATAAATTGGATAAAAACCAAAGAAGATTTATACGGACTAGCTTCTGGGGCTCAAACAACTCAAGATTGTTATAATGCAATACATTATCTTATTTCTGAATTAAGAAAAAAAGGAGATAATCATTCAGGATTTTATACCCCTGAGTTTAATAAAAAAAATGAAACCGAAAACATGAACGGTAAGCAACCTATAGGAAATTATTTAGGAGAATATATAGGATATGTTGAAGTTCCAGGATTTGAATCTATTAATAAAACTATTGCCGAAGATTTTGCAACTAAAATCCAACACTTAATAAAAATAATTGATTCGACTCAACACATAAATTATTGGATAATTGATTTAAGAAATAATACAGGCGGTAATATGTATCCAATGATTGCCGGACTTGGGCCAATTTTTGGAAATGAAGTACTAGGTTATTTTACATCTCCAAAACTTAAAAGAGAATACTGTTGGGAATACAAAAACGGCTCTTCAATGGCTAACGGTACTAAAATATACACTGTTAAAAATCCATATACTTTAAAAAACAAACCAAAAAAAATAATTGTTTTAGTTGGGCCAAACACCGCAAGTAGCGGAGAAATGACAACCATTTCGTTTATCGGAAAAGAAAACACACTACTAGTGGGTTTACCATCTGCAGGATATTCAACTGGAAATGCTGGCCACAAATTATCTGATGGCTCTGTATTAAATTTATGTGAATCGTATTGTAAAGACAGGAGTCAAAAAATGTATATAGGCTCTATTAAACCCGATATATTAGTTGAACCCTATTTAAGTAGTGATGCTGACTCCACCATAGAATATGCAAAAAAACTAATTATAAAATAACCCAACTTAAGGTATCAAATCATGATTAGTAAACAATCCCAAAAAGCGAAATAAATCTAGTTAAAAGATTCTATTGTTTTTTTGATAATAGCGGCGCAATCTAAAATTTGTTCTTTAGTAATAACTAATGGTGGAGCAAAACGAATAATATCTCCATGAGTAGGTTTTGCCAACAATCCATTTTCTGCTAATTTCAAACATACATCCCATGCTGAAATGCCATCTTTTTCTTTAATAACAATAGCATTTAACAAGCCTTTTCCTCTTACTAAAGTAATTCTATCGGATTTAATGGCTCTTAATTCTGTTCTTAAAATTTCTCCTAATATTGCAGAATTTTCTGCTAACTTTTCATCTAACACTACTTGCATAGCTGTCATAGCAATTTTACAACCTAATGGATTTCCGCCATAGGTTGAACCGTGCTGACCAGGTTTAATGCACATCATGATATCATCATTAGCAAACACACCAGAAACTGGATACATTCCACCCGATAAGGCTTTTCCTAAAATTAACACGTCTGGTTTAACTCCTTCGTGATCACAAGCTAACATTTTACCAGTACGTGCAATACCTGTTTGTACCTCATCAGCAATAAACAATACATTAGCGGCTTTACACATTTCTGCGCACGTTTTTAAATAGCCTTCGTTTGGCACATAAACACCTGCTTCGCCTTGTATTGGCTCCACTATAAAACCAACTACCGAATCATCTTTTAACGCCTCTGCTAATGCTGAAACATTATTGTAAGGAATGGTTACATAACCTGGCGTAAAAGGCCCAAAATTTTGACGAGCGTCAGGATCGGTACTAGCAGAAACAATGGAGATTGTTCTACCGTGAAAATTACCTTCGCAAACAATAATTTTTGCAGAATTTTCAGCAACTCCTTTTTTCTCGTAACCCCATTTACGTGCTAATTTTAATGCCGTTTCAACTGCTTCGGCTCCTGTATTCATTGGTAATACTTTATCAAAACCAAATAAATTAGTTACAAATTTCTCGTATTCGCCTAATACATTATTGTAAAACGCTCGCGAAGTTAATGCTAATTTTTGTGATTGCTCAATTAAAGTTTGAGTAATTTTTGGATGCGAATGCCCTTGATTTACCGCACTATAAGCTGATAGAAAATCATAATACTGCTTTCCATCAACATCCCAAACATGCACCCCAAGTCCACGTTCTAAAACAACTGGCAATGGGTGGTAATTATGCGCTCCGTGTTTATCTTCTAAATCTATTAATTGTTGGGCTTTGGCTGATAAGTTCATTTCTGCAATCATGGTATAAAATTTTATATCTCGTAAAGATAGAAAAATGAGATTAAACTGCCTAATTGAAAATAAAAACTCTTCACAAACCTCTAGATTAAATTAAAAAAAATGATGCTTGTCTCTCCTGTTATGTGTTATGTATTCTTTTAAGCTTTAATCAATTTTAAATATTAAATTCCTTTAGGATAATAAACGTTAAAACGTATCGCGTTGTTAACAAATTTTAACAAGCCAAAAAAACCTGAAAGCCTTACCATTACTAAATTTGCAATGCTTGTATTAAACAAAAACACTTATGGTAGTAGATATTAGAGAATTGAATGAGCGCATACAGCGTGAGAGTGCGTTTATTGATGTATTAACATCTGAAATGAATAAGGTAATTGTGGGTCAAAACCACATGGTTGAACGTTTGTTAATTGGCTTATTAAGTAACGGTCACATTTTATTAGAAGGTGTGCCAGGATTAGCCAAAACATTAGCTATTAACACCTTAGCAACTTGTATTGATGCTAAATTTAGTCGTATTCAGTTTACTCCTGATTTACTACCTGCCGATTTGATTGGAACGATGATTTACAATCAAAAGCAAGAACAATTCTCTATTCGTAAAGGCCCAATTTTTGCAAATTTTGTTTTAGCAGATGAGATTAACCGTGCTCCGGCAAAGGTTCAGTCGGCTTTGTTAGAAGCCATGCAAGAAAAACAAGTAACTATTGGCGACGAAACTTTTAAATTACCAAATCCATTTTTAGTACTAGCAACACAAAATCCTGTTGAGCAAGAAGGAACTTATCCTTTACCAGAAGCTCAAATGGATCGTTTTATGTTAAAAGTAGTTATTACTTACCCTACCAAAGAAGATGAGCGTAAAGTCATTGCCGCAAATATTTCGAAGCAAGGAATGCCAAAAGCAAATATTGTTTTAAAACCAGAAGATATTTTAGCTGCAAGAAACGTAGTGAAAGATGTTTACATGGACGAAAAAATTGAACATTATATTGTTGACATTGTATTTGCAACTCGTTTCCCTAAAGAATACAAATTAGAAAAATTTGCTCCATTAATTTCTTATGGTGGTTCTCCTCGTGCAAGTATTAATTTAGCTCTAGCTGCAAAAGCCTATGCATTTATTAAGCGCAGAGGTTATGTTATTCCTGAAGATGTGCGCGCGGTTTGTCTAGATGTAATGCGTCATCGTATTGGTTTAACTTACGAAGCGGAAGCGGAAAATATTACAACGGAACATATCATTAATGAATTATTAAACGCAGTTGAAGTACCATAATAGTTATTAGTTGTTAGAGTTTAGTTTTTTGAAAAAAAAACTAAATGTTTATCCACCAAAGTAAAATACCAAAAACTAATAACCAAAAACTAATAACTTCCTAAAGTGGAAACCGCCGAATTACTAAAAAAAGTACGTAAAATCGAAATCAAAACAAAGGGTTTGAGTAACCAGATTTTTTCTGGAGAATATCACTCTGCGTTTAAAGGTCGTGGTATGGCGTTTAGTGAAGTGCGTGAATACACACCTGGCGATGATGTTAGAACAATTGATTGGAATGTGACCGCTCGTTTAAGAACACCATACGTTAAAGTTTTTGAAGAAGAACGAGAATTAAGTGTGATGATTTTGGTTGATGTAAGTGCCAGCGGACAATTTGGGACTCAACATCAATTTAAACAAGATTTAATTACAGAGTTATGCGCCGTTATAGCTTTTTCAGCGTCGCAAAACAATGATAAAATTGGAGTGATATTTTTTAGCGATAAGATTGAAAAGTTTATTCCGCCAAAAAAAGGAAAATCACACATCTTAAGAATTATTCGTGAGCTAATAAACATTGAGCCTGAGCAAAAAGGAACAAACATTGAGTTAGCGTTAAAATATTTAACCAATGTGATTAAAAAGAAAAGTATTTGCTTTTTAATTTCTGACTTTAGAGATAATCACGCCTATTCTGATGCCATGAAAATAGCAAACCGTAAACATGATTTAGTGGTATTAAGA
>JBEIPP010000045.1:0-19815 GCA_040376995.1 Flavobacteriales bacterium | reverse complement strand
GTAGAAGAATGGAATGAAGACGGGCATGCAGACTGTTCAGTAAATTACCCATTAGATCAATTTGCTAGTAAGATCGAAGAATTGAAAAAATACGATAAAGTAATATTAGTATGCCGCAGTGGCAACAGAGCTGGTATTGCTAAAGGGCAATTACAGGCAGCAGGTTATTGTAAGGAAATAGAAAACTTAGGTCCTTGGCAAAATGTAACTTGTAAAACTAAATAATATGAATTCATTAAAATCATGGGGTTTTATGCGAGTGCTTCGATTTGTTTTCGGAGCATTCGCTATAGTTCAAGCAATTATAACCTTAGATATTGTTTTAGGTATATTAGGAGTAATCGTGGGCGGAATGGCATTTTTTAATGTTGTTTGCTGTGGTTCTAATGGCTGCGAAACAAATTACAAGAAGGATAACACTACAAAATAAATAACAGATGTTGAATATGAAGAAGTGGTTGCTAAATAATAAATTAACAGTAGTAGGTGTAATTGTAGGCGCCATAAGTGGATTTTTGTATTACTATTTTGTAGGATGCGCTAGTGGAACTTGTGGCATTACTTCTAGTCCTGTTAATAGTACTTTATATTTTGCTGTTTTGGGAGGATTAATTATGAATATGATTAAGCCAACTGACAATAGTCATAAAGAAAATTCTAATACGTGACAAATGTTACAATATGAGTTGTTTTAAGAGTGTACTTTTATGTCAAATTATAAAACATAGATATTATGAAAAAAAACATGGGTAACATCGACAAAATTATTAGAATACTTGTTGCAATTGTAATTGCTGTATTATTCTTTACAAACGTTATTTCTGGAACATTAGGAATTATACTTTTAGTATTTGCTGGGGTATTTGTTTTAACGAGTTTAATTAGTTTTTGTCCTTTATATATCTTAGTAGGAATAAATACTTGTGCTAAGGATAAATAATTTTTATCTAAGTGTAAATATGATTATAATCATTGATTTGTACTTATCAATAATGTAAATTTATAGGTGAATTAAAAAGGTTAGCATTACTCTAAACTATTTAATTCAAATCAAGTAATCACTTAATAAAAGAGTAAATGGAATTCATAGATTACTATAAAATATTAGAAATACAAAAAACAGCTACTGAGGCAGATATCAAAGCAGCTTACAGAAAGTTGGCACGAAAGCATCATCCTGATTTAAATCCAAACGATGAGAATGCTAAAAAGAAATTTCAACAAATTAATGAAGCTAATGAGGTTTTAAGCGATCCAGAAAAAAGAAAAAAATACGATAAGTACGGAAAGGATTGGAAACATGCCGATGAGTTTGAAAAAGCCAATCAGCAACAATCTCAATCACGAGCGAGTAGTGGAGGACAACAATCATATGGTGGTGGAGATTTTTCTGGAGACTTCTCTGATTTTTTTGAATCGATGTATGGTTCTGGTTCAGGAGGAAGAACTAGGCAAACTAAATTTAGAGGTCAAGATTTAAATGCAGAGTTACATTTAAATTTAATGGATGTATATAAAACGCAGCAGCAAACTTTAACGATTAATGGTAAAAACATTCGTTTAACCATTCCTGCTGGTGTCGAAAATGGACAAGTCATTAAAATTGCAGGACATGGCACTCCTGGTACAAATGGCGGACCTAATGGGGATTTATATATTACGTTTACCATTGCAAATCATCCTAAATTTAAACGCGAGGGCAGTAATTTATATGCTAATATTGACTTGGATTTATATACCGCTTTATTAGGGGGTGATTTACAAGTTGATACTTTAGATGGAAAAGTGAAACTAAAAGTAGCGCCAGAAACCCAAAGTAACACAAAGGTTAAATTAAAAGGCAAAGGATTTCCTGTTTATAAAAAAGAGGGTGAGTTTGGTGATTTATATATCACATACAATGTTAAGCTTCCTATTAATTTAACCGAAAAAGAAAAAGAATTATTTACTGAATTATCTAAATTGAGAGCAAATGGAAACTAGAGATTTAATTTTAATAGAACATTTTTGTACCAATCATGACATTGAGTTTTCGTTTATTGATTCTTTACAAGCATTTGGATTAATTGAAGTTGTTGTTCATGAGGATAATAAATACTTGCATCAAGAACAATTAAAAGAGGTTGAAAAAATGATGCGTATGCATTATGACTTAGATATTAATATGGAAGGAATAGATGTGATTTCTCATTTACTAAAACGTGTGAATAGTTTGCAAGATGAGTTAAGAATAACACAAAACAAATTAAGATTGTACGAAAACGAAGATTAGTATTTAAAGGATTTATGACAAACGAATACACAAAATATTTATTTTTTACTGGAAAAGGTGGGGTAGGTAAAACATCATTAGCTTGTGCAACTGCAGTTGAGTTAGCAGATAAAGGAAAGAAAGTGTTGTTAATTAGTACTGATCCTGCTTCTAATTTAGAGGATGTTTTGGGATGTTCGGTTTTAGATAAAATAACAGCTCATAAAGAGTTACCTAATTTATTTACGATTAATATTAATCCTGATACTTCTGCTGATGAATACAGAGAAAGAGCGATAGAACCTTTAAAGAATAATGCTTCCCTTGAAGAGATTCAAAAAATTAAAGAAGGATTATCTGGCGCTTGCACTACAGAGATTGCGTCTTTTGATGAATTTTCAAGGTTTATAACTGGCGAAGGTAATCCCGAAAACTACGATACTATTATTTTTGATACAGCTCCAACTGGTCACACTATCCGTTTGTTAGAATTACCAGCTGCTTGGGATGATTTTTTAGAAAAAAATCCAGGAGGAGCATCGTGCATTGGTCCTTCTACAGCCTTAAAAAGTAGTAAAGATAGATATAAGAAAGTGATTACAAGTTTAAGAGATCCAAAACAAACCACTTTCTATTTAGTTTCTCGAACCGAAAAAGCATCTTTGAAAGAAGCTAATCGTACAAGTATTGAACTAAAGGCTTTAGGATTGGCTAATCAAAAGTTATTGATTAATGGCGTGTATGATGCTATTGATAAAAGTGACGAATTAGGCGTAAAAATCGAAGCTATAGCAAAAAAACAAATGTTAGAAATGCCTGAAGCTTTAAAGGCTCTAGAAAGAATGGATTATCCTTTGTTGCCATATAATGTTTTAGGAGTACAAAAATTAAAGTCTTTATTTAATAAAGATTTACAAAAAGTTATCATTGATAAAGAAATTGCTTTAGTTCAGGAAACTAATAATACATTAAGTAATCTTCATGAATTAGTAGATTCTTTAGAAGCAAGTGGAAATCATGGATTAATTATGACCATGGGAAAAGGTGGAGTAGGTAAAACCATCGTAGCGGCTTCCATTGCAACCATGCTGGCAAATAGAGGACACGAAGTGCTTTTAACAACAACAGATCCTGCCGCTCATGTGAAAGATTTTATCAATCAATTAAATGAATTACCTAAAACATTAACAGTTGAGCGTATAGATCCAAAAGTTGAAACGAAAGTTTATACGGATAAAATATTTGAACAAAAAAGTAAAAACTTAAACGAAGAAGCTAAGAAATTATTAGCCGAAGATTTAAAGTCACCTTGTAACGAAGAAGTTGCAGTATTTAATGCGTTTTCAAAAGCGATTAATAAAGCTAAGCGACAGTTTGTTGTGATGGATACAGCCCCAACTGGTCATACATTGTTATTGTTAGATACCACTGGAAAATATCATAAAGAGATTTTAAAAACAACCACATTAAATCCAGATAGAATTACAACGCCTTACATGTCTTTGCAAGATGGTAATTTTGCTAAAATATTATTGGTAGCTTTACCTGAAACAACACCAATGCGAGAAGCTGAAGCCTTACAAAATGACTTGAAAAGAGCAGGTATTGTTCCGTATGGTTGGGTAATTAATCAATGTTTGTCGGCGGTTAAACATATAAAAGACCCTCTATTATTGAAGCGTGCTTCTAATGAAGGATCTATTATTAATAATATTAAAGAGAATTTAACGAGTAGAACTTATATTTTGCCTTACATACCCGAAGAAAAATTACTACCTGCTATTTTATCAATTTATGATACGGTAGAGCAATAGTGATTAATCAATCCATTTTGGATTTCTTCGATCACTGGCAGAGTCTTTTATTTTAATATGGTAAAAGGATTTTAATTTTTCTGCTAAGGCAAATATTTCCTCTTTTTCTTTGCTTTCGTGAACGATTAGTTTTCTGTTTTTGTTATAAACTAAACTTATTTGGTAAACAGCTCCGTGTCCATCTTCAAAATCTTCAGGAACACAGCCTTCGCATTTGATATATAAAGTTTTAAATAATAAGATATAATCAAACTTGGGTATTTTTTTCCATGATCCAGAAGTCATTCCTAATACACTTTCGTAAGCTTTGTATAATCCATTCTCCAAATCTAATTGAGTTCCCATTTTTCTAAAAAAGTTTGAACTAGCTCTTTTTCCTATGATGATTTGATTTTTCATATGTAGATGTTATTGTTGATTAGTTGTCATACCTGTCTGCCGACAGGCAGGTGCTTTAGCCAGTTTATATTCTCCCGATAGCTATCGGGATGCGTTTGTGTTTAGGTAAACATGGCTATTTCATGATGTTATTTTTTAAGTAAAGTTACAACATCAGAGTCTCTTTTGTCAGTAACAATTGTCACATAAACAATTGTAAGATATAGATTGTTATATATGATATAATTCGATTTTATTTACCTTTGTATTGTTAATCAATTAACGATGGATGTTCTAAAAGATTTAAAGTCTCAAAGACAAAAAAATATAGAATATGTTGAAAATAGTTTAATTGCAGAAGCTTATTCTATTTTAAAAGGAGAAACAAATTCTAAAGATGTGTCTTTTATGGGATTATCTTCAAATAGTAATAATGCTTTAGTATCAGTCAATTTAAAACTTGATTCAAATAGAATTTTTACTCAAAAAGATATAAAAAGAAGTTGTGAGAATTTGGGTTTACGTTTTTTAGATTTTAAGTGTTATAACGCTCAATTGCCTTATGATGTTCATATTAAAAAAAATGCCTTCGAAATAGAAATGGGTAAAGAGATGAAATTTATGATGCTAACTGAAGCTTCTAATTTTTGTTCCAAATTCCCTAACACCCAACAGTTACTTTTTGCAGAGATAGGTAGTGGTGAATATTATTTTATTTATCAATGGGGAAGAGAATATTCAAAGTATAGAAAAATAGCATCTTTACCATATAGGAATGTAGAATTTTTATTTGTATATATTGTCTTGATTTCTTCTATTCTAACTATTGTTACACCAACAACTTTTATTACAACAAAACCTAATATTGATTATTTTTCGATGATAAGAATGGCTTATTTCTTTTGGTGCGTTGTGTTTCTGTCATCTATGTTTGCCTATTATGTAATTGGTATCCGTAAAGGATTAAATAATACTCAATGGGATAGTACATCATTTTTGTAACATTTGTTACTTATCATCTTTTTATCAGTTACTTTCTGTAAAAAACTGATTTTCATCATATAAGATTATTTTAAGTTAAAAGAACTTTGTCTCGTAAAACTTAAAATTAAAATCATGCTTTCAACTATCATTTTTATAGTAGTGCTCCTTCACTTAGGTGCTGGATTTGGATATTTAGCTTATAAATTATCTCCTTCAAAAAAGACAACTGATTCTGATAATACAACGTTGAATTCATAATATAAAAAAATATCAGTCATGAATAAATGTGGGAATAGATGTCCTTAATTCATTTTAAAAAAAAGGAATTAAATCAATTAAATAAATATTAAAAAAACATTTAAAATGAAAGTAGAACAAATTTATACAGGATGTATTGCACATGCAGCATATTATTTAGAAAATAACGGAGAAGCAGCCATTTTTGATCCATTGCGCGAAGTGCAACCATATTTAGATAGAGCAAAAAAAGATAATGCTAAAATTAAATATGTATTTGAAACACATTTTCATGCTGACTTTGTGAGTGGACATTTAGATTTAATGAAACATACAGGCGCCGAAATCGTTTTTGGTCCAACAGCCAAACCTGCTTACCAAGCAACTACTGCTGAAGATGGTCAAATTTTTAAAGTAGGGAATTATAGTGTGAAAGTAATTCATACACCAGGTCATACCATGGAAAGTACGACTTACTTCCTAATTGACGAAAATGGTAAAGAACATGGTATTATCAGTGGAGATACTTTGTTTATTGGTGATGTTGGTCGCCCAGATTTAGCACAACACGTCATTGCTGATTTGACTGAAGAAAAATTAGCAGGTCATTTGTACGATTCGTTACGCAATAAAATTATGCCTTTAAGTGATGATTTAATTGTATATCCTAACCACGGTGCAGGAAGTGCTTGCGGAAAAAATATGAGTAAAGAAACGACGGATACTTTAGGTAATCAAAAGAAAGTAAATTATGCCTTGAATCCTAAATTAACGAAGGAGCAATTCATTAAAGAAATCTTAACGGGATTAGTTCCACCTCCGGGTTATTTTCCTCAAAATGTATTAATGAATATTAAAGGTTATGAAAGTATTGATCATGTGATGCAAAAAGGTTCAAGAGCATTATCTGTGGTTGAATTTGAAGCAGCGGCTAACGAAACTCAAGCTTTAATTATTGATACACGTAAACCTCAAACGTTTAATAAAGGCTTTATTCCTAATTCGGTAAACATCGGTATTGATGGTAGTTTTGCTACGTGGGTAGGAACATTAATTCCAAGTGTAAAACAAGAAATATTAATAGTGGCTGATGCAGGAAGAGAGGCAGAAGTCATTACTCGTTTAGCTCGTGTTGGGTAAGATAATGCTTTGGGTTATTTAAAAGGTGGTTTTGATGCGTGGAAATTTACTAATAAAGAAATCGACCAAATACATTCGGTTAGTGCAGAAGAATTAGCTGAAATCAATAAAAAAGAAGCTGTCAATATTATTGATGCGAGGAAAGCAAGCGAATATAGTAGTGAACATGTTTTAGACGCAATGAATGCTCCCCTGGATTTTATTAATGATAGCATGACTAAAATTGATAAAGATAAAAAGTACTATGTGCATTGTGCTTCTGGTTACCGCTCAATGGTGTTTATTTCGATTTTAAAAGCGAGAGGATACAATAACTTAATTGATGTGACTGGAGGCTTTAATGCTTTAAAAGCAAGTAATTTGTTTAAAGTAACAGATTACGTTTGTCCATCAACTTTATTATAAAGTGGCTTATTCTATCTAATTAAAAACGACTTCGGCTGCTTTTTTAATTTTATTATATTTTGTAGCTTTAAAACAATTATGACATCCTTAAAAGAAAAATTACAAAGTTTTTTAGAGCCTAAATTAATTGACGAAATTATTGCCATTGGTAATGTCATGTCTTTTAAAGAAGGTGATGTGATAATGGATTATGGCAAAAAAATAAAATTTATGCCCTTAATTTTAAGCGGTACCATTAGGGTGATGCGCAGAGATGAGGAAGATCGCGAAATATTATTATACTATTTAAGTTCAAACGAAAGTTGCGCCATGGCCTATACTTGTTGCATGGAAGCTAAAAAAAGTGAAATTAAAGCTATTGCCGAAGATAACGTTGAGCTAATTGCCATACCGCACGAAAAGTTAGACGAGTGGTTGGTTAAATACCCAAGTTGGAAAAGCTACATATTTAACAGCTTTACACAACGTTTTAACGAGTTATTAAAATCATTAGAAAGCATTGCCTTTAATAAGCTAGACGAACGTTTAATTAAGTACTTAAAAAATAAAACTAAAGTTACAGGTAAGTCCTCTATTCAATTGTCTCACAATCAAATAGCTGAAGAAATGGGAACGAGTAGGGTAGTTATCTCTCGTTTATTAAAGCAACTCGAAAACGATAAAAAACTTATCCTATACCGCAACGAAATAAAGTTGTTAAGTGGATTTTAAATCATTTTTTTTGTATTTATGATATTCATCAGTTGAGTTTAGGTTTATATTATCTAACTTGCGAATAATATTAATTCTATAAATTTTGTGTTATGAAAATTACCATAAACGATCACCGCAAAGTATTTGCTATTCAGGAAGAATTTAGTGCTGCTTTTTCTAATTTAAAATTGGAATTTCATGCAAAGCCTCATCAATCCAATGGTGCAGCCGATAATGAATATTGCAAGCATAGTGCTCATTTATCAGAATGTCGAACAATTCACGAATCTGGAGAAATAACTATGACACCTCACATGACGGCAGCTAATTTAGAACAAAATTTTAGAGATGTGTATGGTTTAGGTGTTGAAGTATTTAAAAAATCAGGTACAAATTGGGTTTCAACAGCTGATTTGGCTGGATTAACCTTAGAGGAATTGAATAAATAAAAATACACATATATAAATGTTTATTGCAAACAAAAAGCCTCATCTGAATTTTTCAAATGAGGCTTTTAAATTATGATAATAAACTATTTTTTATTTTGAGCGTCTACTACCGCAATAGTAATCATATTCACAATTTCACGAACAGAGCTTCCTAATTGTAATACATGTACTGGTTTTTTTAATCCCATTAATACTGGACCAATAGCCTCTGCTCCACCTAATTCTTGCAATAATTTATAAGCAATGTTACCAGCTGCTAAATTAGGGAAGATGAGCGTATTCACATCTTTATCTATTAGCGTGCTAAACGGAAACTGTTCTTTTAATAAATCATTATTAACCGCAAAGTTGGCTTGCACATCTCCATCCACAATTAAACCTGGATAGTTTTTGTGTAATAATTTAGTGGCTTCTTGCATTTTTTTAGGAACATCGCCTTCAGCACTTCCAAAGTTAGAGTAAGATAACATGGCAATACGCGGTATGATATTAAATTGTTTTACCGTACTAGCGGTTAAAACAGCTATATCTGCTAGCTGTTGAGCGGTTGGCTCTGTATTCATGGTTGTATCTGCAAAAAAGTAAGGTCCTTTTTTAGTGACCATTATATACAAACCAGCAACACGGCTCACACCTTCTTGCACACCAATAATATCTAAGGCCGGTTTAATAGGAGCTCCATATTTACGAGTTAATCCTGAAATCATGGCATCTGCTAAACCTTGTTCTATCATCATAGCGCCAAAGTAATTACGGTCGCGCATTAATTTACGAGCATCGTATTGAGTTAAACCACGGCGTTGTTGTTTAAGCCATAATAAATCTCCGAACTCATTTCTTCTAGTTTCTTCTTCCAATAACCATGTATCAATAATAGGAGTATCTCCCATATCAATTTGGTGTTCTTCTAATAAAGCCAATATTTTTTCTTTATTTCCTAATAATATCGGTTTAGCAATACCTTCATCCTTTGCAACTTGTGCTGCTTTTAAAATCTTGTAAGTATCAGCTTCTGTAAACACAACACGTTTAGGGTTTGATTTTGCTTTATTAGCAATACTACGCATTAATTTATTATCCTTACCTAACCGGTTATCTAATTCCATTCGGTAAGCATCCCAATCGGTAATCACGCGTTTAGCAACTCCACTATCAATGGCTGCTTTTGCAACGGCTGAACTTACAATCGAAATTAAACGGTTATCAATTGGCTTTGGAATAATATATTCTGTGCCAAAAGTTAAGTTTTTAGAGCTATAAGCAAGGTTTATATAATCAGGAACACTTTCTTTTGCTAAGGCAGCAATAGCTAAAGCCGCTGCTAATTTCATTTCTTCATTAATGCAAGTAGCACGAACATCTAAAGCTCCTCTAAAAATAAAAGGGAAGCCTAATACATTATTTACTTGGTTAGGATGATCGCTTCTTCCAGTTGCAATAATAATATCAGGACGAGCGGCAATGGCTTCATCATAACTAATTTCGGGAGTAGGGTTAGCCAAAGCAAACACAATACAGTTTTTTGCCATTGAGCGTACCATATCTTGCGATAAAATATTTCCTTTAGATAAACCTACAAATACATCAGCTCCTTTTATGGCTTCTTCTAAAGTATTAACTTTAGTGTTATCTGAAGCAAAGAATGTTTTGTATTGGTCTAAGTCAGTACGGTTTTTATTAATAACACCTTTACTGTCTAACATTAAAATGTTTTCTTTTTTTACACCAACAGCAATGTACATTTTAGCACATGAGTTAGCAGAAGCGCCGGCACCGTTAATTACTAACTTTATTTCGCTCATTTTTTTGCCAGAAATTTCAACAGCATTTAATAAACCCGCCGAAGAAATAATGGCAGTTCCATGCTGATCATCATGCATTAAAGGAATATTTAATTCTTCTTTTAATCGACGTTCAATTTCAAAACACTCAGGTGCTTTAATGTCTTCAAGGTTAATTCCTCCAAAGGTGCAAGCAATGTTTTTGACTGTATTAACAAACTCATCAATATTTTTAGTGTCTACTTCAATATCAAACACATCAATATCTGCAAAGATTTTAAATAATAAACCTTTACCTTCCATTACAGGTTTTGAAGCTAAAGCACCAATATCTCCTAATCCTAAAACAGCAGTTCCGTTACTAATTACTGCTACTAAGTTTCCTTTGGCAGTATATTTATAAGCGTCTTCTTGATTTTTTTCAATTTCTAAACAGGGTTCTGCAACACCTGGAGAATACGCTAAAGTTAAGTCTCTTTGCGTGCTATATGGTTTAGTGGGAATTACTTCAATTTTTCCTGGTCTTCCTTGGGAGTGATAATCAAGGGCATCTTGTTTTCTAAATTTTGCCATAAATGTTAAATTTAAGAGAACCAAAGTACTGTTTTTAAGCCAAAAAAGTAAATTATTATTGAGTTAAGATTTGTGATATTATTTGTTTATTGACTCAAGTTCAATGATACCGATTGATACGATTGTAAAATGTTGGGTTACAAAAAATAACTGTAATACTACGTCAACGTTTAGTAATGCATTAAACACTAGCACTACAGATGGTTGCACTACTAAGCATTATTAATATTTGAATAATACTTCGGGTAGTTCTGTATAATTGTATAAAATTATTGGAGACACTTATTATTTTTAACTTTTAAAAATTAGAGTGAAGCGGTTGTAAAAATTAACTTTATAAAGTATAATTTATGGTAATAAAATCTTCACTTCTTTAAAATATCTTTTTTATAATTAGGTAATAAGGCTAAGAACTCGTCAATTGTTTTTTGTAAGTTATTAGTATTTCCTCTTCCTCCAGCAGCATTAATGTGTCCGCCTCCATTAAAATATTTTCGAGCAAACTGATTAACATCAAACTTACCTTTGCTACGGAAAGAAATTTTAATTTTTCCTTCGCCTTCACTAAAAAATGCACAAAATTTAATGCCTTTAATCGAAAAAGGATAATTAACTATGCCTTCTGTATCGCCTTTTTGATGGCTAAAGCGTTGCAATTCTTTTTCTGATAAGGAAATGTAAGCGGTTTGGTATTCTGGCATTACTACCATTTTTTCGGTTAAGCAATATCCTAATAATTTCACACGACTTTCGCTGTAAGTATCGTAAATTGAAGTGTGAATATCGCTTGGTTTTAAGCCAGTAGCTAATAAATCAGATAATATTAAATGTGTTTTTGAGGTGACACTATCAAAACGGAAAGAACCTGTATCCGTCATAATTCCAGTGTAAATACATTTGGCAATATCTTGGTCTATTAGTTTTTTACCACCTAAACCAACAATAAATTCATATACTAATTCGCAAGTAGAACAAGCTTGTACATCATGAAACATTAAATTTGCATAATTATCAGGTTGTTGATGATGATCAATTAAAACCTTTTTAGCAGTAGAGTTTTTTAGTAATTCACCTAAACCTTCTAAGCGAGAGTAATTATTAAAGTCAAGTGTAAATATTAAATCGCTTTTAGCAATAATACTTGCTGCTTTTTTTTGATTTTGGCTAAACGCTACTACTTTTTTATTACCAGGTAACCATTGTAAAAATTCAGGATAATCATTTGGTGTAATAACCGTTACATTTTTTTCTGTTTTTACTAAGTAATTATATAAAGCTAAGGATGATCCCATCGCATCACCATCAGGATTGTAATGAGTTACAATAACGATGTTATTTGATTTTTTTAATAAAGTTTTGAATTTAGGAAAAGAGTCTTTTTGCATGGTTATGTTTTGTGGTACGAATTTAGGGTATTTTAAATCGAAAATTTGATATAAACACAATATTTGTATCTTTGCAGCCTAAAAAAAACATAATGGCAGGAAATATTACTTTTACAATGATTAAACCCGATGCAGTTGAGGCTAACAACATCGGTCCAATTTTAGCGAAAATTAACCAATCAGGTTTTAGAATCGTAGCTATGAAATACATTAAATTAAGCACTGAAACAGCAGGTAAATTTTATGAAGTTCACAAGGAGCGCCCTTTTTATGGCGAATTAGTAAATTACATGAGTAGCGGACCTATTGTTGCAGCAGTTTTAGAAAAAACTAATGCTGTAGCAGAATACAGAACTTTAATTGGAGCAACTGATCCAACTAAAGCTGAAGAAGGAACTATCCGTAAAATGTTTGCTAAGTCAATTGCAGCTAATGCAGTTCACGGTTCTGATAGCGATGAAAATGCTAATATCGAAGCAAATTTCTTTTTCTCTCAAATTGAGCGTTTCTAATTTATAAGAATGATACATTAAAAAGGATTTCTATTTAGGAATCCTTTTTTTGTTTTATATTTAATCATGCAATTTCACTTAGGGTTTCAGCCAGCAGTTAGCCAGCATAAAATCACGCATCAAGATGGGGTGTTGTTTTTAGGTTCATGTTTTAGTGAGCATATCGCAAATAGATTGCTTGATTTGAAATTTAAAATTCACACTAATCCCTTTGGAATTGTATTTAATCCTAAGAGTATTTTTTCGTCCATATATCGAATTATTCATAAAAAGTATTTTAAAGAAGAAGATGTATTTGAAAAAGAAGGATTATGGTATTCGTTAGAAGCTCATGGTTCGGTTTTTGCAACTTCAAAAAATGAATTATTAAAACTATTAAATCACTCTATTGATATCTGGAATGAAGAAATACAAAAGGCTAATTATTTAGTTGTAACCTTTGGTTCGGCATTTGCTTACCAACACAAACAACAAGAAAAAATAGTGGCTAATTGTCATAAATTACCTCAAGCATTATTTGAAAAAATACTATTAGAAAATCACGAAATTATTGTTGACTTTCAGGAATTAATAGAAAACTTAAAAATAATTAATCCGAATTTAAAATGGATGTTTACAGTTTCTCCAGTCAAACATTTACGTGATGGTGTAGTTGAGAATAATTTAAGCAAGGCTATTTTAATTCAAGCAGTTCATCAATTAGTAAAACAAAATACCAACTGTTTTTATTTTCCAGCATACGAATTAGTAACAGATGATTTGCGCGACTATCGTTTTTATGAATCAGATATGGCACACCCAAATAAGCAAGCTATTAATTATGTATGGAAGAAGTTTTCGGAGGTATACTTTAATGAGTTGACTAATGAGGTAAATGAAAGAGTGTTGCAAATTCATCAAGCTTATCATCATCGCTTATTTAATAAAACGACTGAAACATCAATGAAGTTTAAGCATAATTTTTATCAAAAATGTGTAACACTTCAGGCAGAATATAATTACATAGATTTAAGTAAAGAGTTATATTATTTTAATACGCAAGAAGATTAAACAAGTTAAACACATATTTTTTGATTTAGATAATACACTTTGGGATTTTGAAAAAAACTCCAGAGAAGCACTTTTGCATTTATTTAATGAGCATAAGATTAACGAAAATTGTAACACGAATTTTAATGATTTTATTGATGTGTACGAATCTATTAATCATGAGTTATGGCATTTGTATAGCTTAAAGCAAACAACAAAAGAAGAATTACGCTACCAACGATTTTATAAAGCTTTTTTAAATTTTAATTACGATAATCTACAATTAGCTCATCATTGGGCGGATGATTATTTGAAAATATCTCCTTACAAAACACATTTGATAGATGGAGCCATAGATGTGCTATTGTATTTACAAAAAAAATATCAGTTACATATTATAACCAATGGCTTTAAAGAAGTTCAGCATATCAAATTGGATTATAGTAATTTAAACCCATTTTTTGAGCACGTTATTATCTCAGAAGAACATGGGTTTAATAAACCAGATATTAAGATTTTTGATTTAGCGCAGCAACTAACCAATGCTAAAACCCACGAATGTGTAATGATTGGTGATAATTATGATACTGATATCCTTGGTGCGTTAAATGCTCAATGGAAAGCTATTTATTTATCTGAAATAGAAACTAAGAATAAAGATGAGAATTATACTCAAATTAATCGGTTAATTCATTTAAAAGAAATGTTTTAATACTTAAGGTTTAGCTAACCATTTTTCTATTTCTTCTTGGTCTAGATGAATATAATTAATATCGTGTTCTACAACAGAATTATTTACCATATATATAGTGGGAAGCCTATATCCTGCTAAATAAATGAATGAACTTCCATTTAAAACACAGTAATCTATATTTCTAGCTTTTGTATCATCAAAAAATGGTTGAATTTTTTCATAGTCACCATTTAAAATAAAATAGATAGAAATGGATGAATTGTGTTCCTTAATTAATCTTAATTTTTTTGCTGCTGTTCTGCAATGTGAGCAGGTTAAGCTCATAAATGCAATAATGTGTTTTCCTTTACTTAATGATTTTGGAGGCGTATGTATTTTAGCATTATTATATACACTATCTAATTCTAACTTAAATTGATTTTCCTTTTTTGATAAATATGAAGATGAATAATCTAAATCAACATAATTTAAAATATGAGGCATTGCAAATGCAGTTATAAAAGTTGCAATTAAAAGTTTTTTACCATGTTTATAATACCCAATGCCATCATAATATTTATAAATAACAAAAGATAAAACTAAAAGAATAGTATTTTTAATTAAAGCTTGAAGTGGACTCATCACAATCACAGTCCCAAAACAACCACAATTACCATTATTTCCTGTTTTAATAATAATAAACAGAAGATAAATCGAAAAAAGAACTAATGAACCAATGGTGATTTTTATAGTAAATCGTTTGATGTATAGTCCGAAGATTAATAACAAGCCTATGAAAAATTCGAGACCAATCATAAATCTTGCAATAAAAGGTGCAAGTTTCCATCCCCCAATTCCTAAATCCACAAATGTATATTCAAAAGGTTCAATAGGATATAGCTTTGTATATCCACTATATATAAATATAAAACCGATGAGAGAGCAACAAATGAAAAATAAAAAATTTGATAAAAATGGTTTCATAATCGTAGGATGAATTTATAATTTTTAAATGTCAAATTTTTATAAAAAAGAAACCATTTAAAATAATAAAAGGTTATTACCAAGTATAACCTTTTATTTATTTAATTTTATTATTTAAGCGAACATGTTGTAAATCCATAGTTTCCATACGAACTACAAGTTGATGACGCATTACTTCTAGTGTCTCTGATCGTGTATGTTCCTGCCGAACCACCATTAGTATCATAAGTACATGAGCAAGTATAATTTTTTCTGCACGATGTTAAATATGAAGAAACTATAACAACAACTAATAAGATAATTTTTTTCATTTTATTTTTATTCAAATTTAATTTATTTTTAGATAATAACATTGTTTTTAATTTTCTATTTTAAACATAAGGAATTACTATTTGATTGTATAGATAGGTAGTTTTTTTAAATTCTGTAAACTTTATTGATTTTTAGAAAAAATCGATTCAATTAAGTGCTAGAATTAATATTAGTCTATAATAACGTTGTTATTGAAAATTTACAGTTTTTTTAAGTTATTTAAACCGTTGGTTCACTAACACGTAACCCAAAATTCTAAATTTCATATCTTACTTGCATCCAAGCAAATAATTGCAGACCTTTACAAATGTTAATAATGAAAAAGAAAGTTGAAATTTTAGCACCTGCAAAAAATTTGGTGCAAGGTATGGCTGCCATTAATGCGGGTGCCGATGCTGTATATATTGGAGCTCCTCAATTTGGTGCTCGTTCAAATGCGACTAACTCTATTGAAGATATTGAAGCTTTAGTAGAATACGCTCACTTATTTAAAGCTCAGGTATTTGTGGTTGTAAATACCATTTTATACGACCACGAATTAGAAGATTGTAAAAAATTAATACACGAACTATATGCCATTGGTGTAGATGCTCTTATTGTGCAAGATATGGCGGTATTGGAAATGGATTTACCTCCAATTGTGATTCATGCTAGTACACAGGCAAATAACCGTGATCCAAAACATGTGAAGTTTTTAGCAGATGCTGGAATGAAACGTGTGGTTTTGGCTCGCGAATTAAACTTAGATCAAATTAAAGATATTCATCAAGCAACCGATGTAGAGTTAGAGTTTTTTGTTTCTGGGGCTCTTTGTGTTTCGTTTAGTGGTAATTGCTATATGAGTATTGCTAATGGCGAGAGAAGTGCTAATAGAGGTTCTTGTGCACAAAATTGTCGTTTACCATATAATTTAGTAGATGGCACTGGAAAAACATTAATTTCAAACAGTCACTTATTATCGATTAAAGATTTAGACTTAAGTGATCAATTGCCTAATTTAATTGAAGCAGGTGTAACTTCCTTTAAAATTGAAGGTCGTTTAAAAGATATGGTGTATGTAAAAAATAATACATCATACTTACGTAAAAAACTAGATGCTTTTTTAGCGAATAATGATTCTTATCAAAAAGCATCTTCTGGTAGAACCTTTTTTAATTTTGATCCAGAAATGGATAGAAGTTTTAATAGAGGGTATACAGATTACTTTGTAAATAAACGTACCGATAAAATTGGGTCATGGGAAAGTCCTAAATCGCAAGGGCAATACATTGGAAAATTAATTGAAACAAAAGCCAATGGTTATATCATCGAAAATTATGAGAAATTAAATAATGGCGATGGATTGTATTTTATTAATGAAAATAATGAGCCTGATGGCATGCAAATAAACATTATTATTAATGATATAGTTGTACCAAATACATTTAAAAACATAGCTCCAGGAACTGTTATTTACCGTAATTCGGATGCTGAGTTTATTAGATTAGTTGAGAGAGATGACAGTGCTATTAGAAAAATTGGCGTTAAATTAACCTTTACTGAAACTAATGATGGTTTTATGTTATTGGTTGTTGATGAAGATGGGCATCAAAGTATATCCTCTTTTGAATCAGTAAAAGAATTAGCGAAAAATACAGAATCAACTACCCCTAACATCATTAAAAATTTATCTAAAGCAGGTAACACGCCTTTTATAGTAGATGATGTAAAAGTAGAGTTTTCGCAAAACTGGTTTTTACCAATCTCTAAAATTAATGAAGTAAGACGAGTAGTTTTAGAGCAATTAATTGATATTAGAATAAAAGAATACCACCGCGAAGAATTTCAAATTCAAAAAACAGACCATCCTTATCCTGTATCTCAATTAGATTTTACATATAATGTTTCTAATCATATGGCTAGAACATTTTATAAAAGACATGGGGTAACCGAAATGGAAAAAGCATTTGAGTTACAATGGGATCCAGGAAAATCTCGTGTAATGGTTACCAAATATTGTGTAAAGTATGAATTAGGAAAATGCGCACGTTTTCAAAAAGATACTATGGGTGAAAAAGTGGTTGAGCCATTAACTTTAAAGCATGGTGAAAATGCTTATAAATTGAAATTTAATTGTAAACCTTGTGAAATGGAAATTTGGGAAAAAGATGCCGAATTAGAATTTGAAGACGAAGACTAATTGATTTTTTTATATAGTTATAGAACATATATTTTAAAATATAACCGAAGTTTAATTTTATTTAGAAGTTCAATATTTTTTCTCTCTCAATAAAATTAAATTTTACTTCTTTCGAATCTGTTTCAGTTAATTTAATAATATACCATTGCACTACTTTATAAATTCTATACTCTGGAACACAAGGAACTTTTAACTCTTGCTTTGCCCATCGTTTAATGTTTATTACATGATGTTCATCATTAGGAGTTGTAAAATGCCGAATGTAAAATGGGAGTTTGTTATATGCTTTATTAGATAATATTAATTGACAATCATTTAAATTGGAGGAGTAGGAGGAACTCGACAAATAAGAATCATATTGGTTTTTTAAACTAAAAATCGGGAATATTAGCATTAATGTAATAACGATGTAAAAAGTTATGTCTTTAAATAAAAAAGATATATCAAAAAATCGTTCTGGTTTTACTTCAGCAAATAATAATAATATTAATATTATCATTATTATGTTCCATGGCCAATCAACCGCATTGAAATTATTATGACTAAATCCTATCATAATTAAAATAAATGCATGCATTGTTATAACTAGTGGTAAGATTATAAATCGCAAATGTTTTACTAATAATAAAATACCAATACTTAATTCAAAGTAAGGTATAATATACCCGAACTTAGTTATAAGATTAATTTGACGAATGGATAAAACTTCATTAAAAGAACCTACCATCCAAACAAAGGTATCAGGGACAAATGAAGAATTTATTTTTTGTATCCCACTAAATACATAAATTAAAGCAACTAATATTTGAAGTGAAATAAATACTGTAGTGTAATTATTAGATTCATCTACTCGGTGTTTATAAAACAATAAGATAAAAAGAATAAGAATGTAATTGAAAAACCATGACTGCATTCTATTTTGGTCATCAAAACACATATACACAGCAAACATAATTAATAACAAAGTGGGCATTTTTTTTTGTGTTAAAAAAGAAGATACTATTAGTACTAGTAGTAAAACTAATTGAATGTAATCGTAAGGAGCAGGCATACCAAAATAATCATGTATGAATGTTGATTTAGGGAAATAACGTTCTCCAGCCCATAAATTAAGACTTAATAATATAGATACTAATAGTCCAATTAGTACGGTTAATTTTATTAATTGTAAACGTTCGGTTAGACGCATTTTATTTATTTTTTTTATAGTTCGTAAGTAACTGATGGAATGTTATTTATTAAAATTTCTCTTATGAAAGTCATTCTTAAACCGCACCAACCTATTGGATTATTAGTTCTTTTTTCGGCAACTAACCAACGTTCATAACCATTTTCTTTGTATTGGTTCATTACAAAGTGTACAATATTTTCTGCTTCCTGCAAATTATTAAATGAAACATCACTTATATATTTCACAACCTTATAATTAGAGTTTAATGTGAAGAAAAATGGAGCATCACTTAATACATGTTCTCTAATAATTAATCGTTCTGTTTCTAATAAGATAGGAAAATTCATAATGCTCTAAAATAAAAAAAGAGATATTGCTATCTCTTTTTAAATTGGAATGTTATGCACAATTATTTTTTAGTATCTGTATCTGTATGAGGCTTGTCTTCAATATTCTTTCCCATATTTTTAGAGACTTCTTCTAATAATTTTAATCCTAATAATCCGCTAATAGGTCCATTGGCACCATCGCCATTACCACCTGTAATTAATACATCTGGTATCACTTTGATTTTATCTTTACCAATTGCTTCCGTTACTTTTAAACGACTGAAGTTATCTCCACCCATGGCTTCAACAGCTAATCGGTAAGACTCAGCATTTGATTTACCAACAGCTAAAATACTTTGAGCTTCGGCAATACCTGTTACTGATATTTTTTCGGCATTAGCGTTTGCTAACATTTTCACTTTTTCTGCCCCAGCATTAGCTGATAATTTTGTTTTCTCTGCATCTGCTGCCGCAATAACTTTTAATCTGTCTGCTTCGGCATTAGAAGAGATTTTTACACTTTGCGCTTCACCAGT
>JBEIPP010000029.1:0-24574 GCA_040376995.1 Flavobacteriales bacterium | reverse complement strand
CTATCGCTCACCACCATAGTGTTTCCAATTACGGCAGCATAAAGTGGTTTGGTGAATCTTCTGAAAGTCTTCACCGAGAGGCCTGCTCTCATCTGTTCTAAAGCATCAACTGTCTCACGACGTGGTTCAAGTCACACACGCTTCTCGACTCGCTGTCTGCCGACAAGGCAGGCGCTCGAAGTGACAAGCCTAATTTTAAGGTGCTTTCTAATAAAAAATACAATCTAGCTATTTTCTTTTTCTCTGTCTTGTTTAGAAGCTTTTTTAGAACCGCTATAGATTTCGTACTTCAATAATTTACACTCTAAAGATGCATTAAACAATGTCATTTTTTTACTAGGGTGTAAGCCAATGGATTTGATAGCTTCCATATTTGATGATATAATCCAACAAGTCCAACCCCCAAAATCTTTCTTTAATTTATCTCCTATTTGCTTATAAAAGGCATTGGTATCTTCCATTTTGATTCGCTCATCATAAGGAGGATTTAATAAAATAGTGCCATGTGGTTTTGTAGGCATTAAATCAAAAAACGAAAGATGTTCATATTGGATAACATCATCTACTTTTGCTACAGCACCGTTGCGCTTAGCCATTTCTAAAGGCACAATATCAATATCGCTCGAAATAATACTTGGCATATCATCTTTTATACGATTAATAGTGCTTTCGTATATTTTATCCCACAATTCTTTATCGTAGTCATGCCATTTCATGAAACCAAACTCTTCTCTAAACACTCCAGGAGGGATATTATTAGCATATAACGCTGCTTCAATACCTAAAGTGCCACTACCACACATTCCATCTATTAATGGTAAATGAGGTTGCCAGTTAGATAATAATACCATTCCTGCCGCCAATACTTCTTTCATAGGAGCCGTATCAATATCCACACGATAACCACGTTTAAATAAAGAATCGCCACTACTATCCAAACTCACATTTACTTGATTTCTAAAAATGTGAACATAAATCCTAAGGGTTGGTCTGTCTAAATCTACATTCGGACGCACATCAAATTTATCTACAAATCTGTCGCAAATAGCATCTTTTGTTTTTTGAGAAACATATAAGGAGTGATTAAATTCATCTGAATTAACGGTTGCATTAATGGCTAATGTATCGTCAGAATTTAATAGTTCTTCCCATTCATATTCTTTCATTTTCTCATACAGCTCATGTTCATTATTAGCTGTAAACGAATAAATAGGAACTAATACTTTTAAAGCTGTTCGTAAACACAAATTAGCTTTATACATAAAGCCTTTATCCCCAGTAAAAGAAACGCCACGTTTAAACGGAACAATATCTCGTGCGCCTAGCTTCATTAATTCGTTAACTAGTACATCTTCCAATCCATGAAAGGTAGTAGCTTTCATTTCAAAATCGTGCTCGGTATTTTTTTTATCTTTCAATGTGTGTAATTTATAATGAGAGAAATTATTCCCACTGCTGTTTAACTTTATATTTTTTAAATTCTTTATCCTTTGTTATTACAATTAATTTTTCGGATATAGATTGAGCAATTATTAATCTATCAAACGGATCATTATGGAAATTGTATAATTTCAATTTGATTTACTTCAGCTAATTTATAAAGCTCTTCTAAACTAATACCAAGTTTAAGTTTACCAATTTGAATTTTTATTGCAATTTCCCAAAAGCTTGCTGCACTTATAAAACAAGGATTAGATATATCTGTAATTTTTTGGATAACTGATTGAGGTAATTGTTTGTCGCCAGAAATGAACCATAAAAAAGTATGAGTATCTAAAAGATATGCCATTACATATAATCCTTAAATAAATCAAGTGGCTCATCAAAATCTTTAGATAATTTAATTTTACCTTTAGCGCAACCAAATTCGCGTTTTTTTAATTTAGATTTGGTTACTTTTTTTGTTTTTAAAAAATCAACAAAATCTGCTAGCTCTTGCCTAAGATTAATAGGCAGTGAGTTAATTTCTATTTGCAAAGCTGTTGTTGTCATAATACAAGTTTAATTATTTAAAGTCGTTTTTCAAAGCTCTGATTTTTAGCTTTGGTTTTATAAATATTTATTTACGCTAAAATTATTTATTCTTAATGGCATTAAATACTTCTTTCATAAAACCAGAAGCAAAAACAAAATCTACTAATTCAGGGTTGGTTGTTTTTAAAATATCTTGACTATTACCTGTCCACCAAGGTTTTCCTTTATAGATATATAATATTTTTTCGCCAATTTCCACAACAGAATTCATGTCATGAGTAATGACGATAGTAGTAATATTAAATTCTTTAGTTAAACTTTGAATTAAATTATCAATCACAATAGATGTTTTAGGATCTAAACCTGAGTTAGGTTCATCACAAAACAAATATTGAGGGCTATTAGCAATGGCTCTTGCTAAAGCAGCACGTTTTTTCATACCTCCAGATAATTCACCAGGATACAAATTATTACGATTAGTTAATTGAACTTTATCTAAACAAAAATTTACCCTATCTAATTTTTCCTCTTTAGTCATGGTAGTGAACATATCTAACGGAAATCGAACATTTTCTTCTAAGGTTTGTGAATCAAATAAAGCACCCCCCTGAAACAACATCCCTATTTTTTTACGTACCTCTTGTTTTTCTTTTACTCCTAAAGTTGGGAAGTTTTGACCATTATATAAAATCTCTCCAGAATCTACCTCATGCAAACCAACCATTAATTTCATAATAGTAGTTTTTCCACTACCACTCTCTCCAATAATTAAATTAGTTTTACCTTGTTCAAAAGTAAAAGAAACATCATCAATGACTTTTCTGTCACCAAAACTTTTAGATATGTTTTTAATTTCAATCATGTTAAGAACAATTGCGTTAACAAGAAATTAAAAATCAATATTAGGATACTACTATAAACAACCGCTGCTGTACTACTCTTACCTACTTCTAAGGCTCCACCGTGAGTATAGTATCCAAAATAAGAAGAGATAGACGTAATTAAAAAAGCAAAGGTAATTACCTTAGTAAATGAATAGTATAATTTCCAAGGTTGAAAAAAAGCCTGTATACCAAAGATATATTCATAAGATGAACAAGCGCCAGTTGCAATTCCCATCACATAACCACCAAAAATACCTAAAAACATACTAATGGCAATTAAAAAAGGCATGATTAACATTCCTGCTGCTATTTTAGGTAAAATTAAATAACCTGCTGAATTGATTCCCATAATTTCCAGCGCATCTATTTGCTCCGTAATACGCATAGAGCCAATTTCTGAAGCGATATTAGAACCGATTTTACCTGCTAGTATCAAACATACAATAGTAGGAGAAAACTCCAACAACATTGATTCACGAGCTGTATAACCAACTGCGTATAATGGAACTAAAGGGCTAGTAAAACCAAATGCTGATTGAATGGTAATTACACCGCCCATAAAAAAAGAAATAATGGCAATAATGGGCAATGAGCTGATTCCAATATTATCAATTTCATGAATAATTTGTCTTACATATACCGACAACTTTTCTGGCTTACTAAACACACGCTTAATAAGAATAAAATACCTGCCTAAATGAAAAAATAACTTCATAATTTTGAATGGCTAATATACAACTAAGCCTTGTAAATAAAAAACGCCATCCGATAGATGGCGTTTATAATGTTATAAGTAAATAAATTATAATCCTGTACCAAAACTATTTAAACTAACTTTTTTAGTAGGATTAATAGTCATTACAGGTAAATTACTAATATCAACCACTTTTTGAGCCTCAGTTCCACTAAAAAATTCTTTAATACTTAAAGAAGGCTTGTTCATAATCACAATTAAATCAGATTCGATTTTGTTAGCATATTCCACAATTGTATCTGCTACGCTATCACTTGCTAATGATTTATTAGAACAAGAAATGCCTTTTCCTTTAATATATTGTTTTACCTGGTGAGAATATGCTAATAATTGGTTTTCATAGGCTGCATCCGATAAACTAAATACGCCTAAAATACGAATAGACGCACCAAAATAGTGCGCAAATTGAACTGCAACATCCACTTTTTCACGCGACTCACGAGATAAATCTAAAGGTAATAAAATGTTTTCACAACCATCTTTGTGTTCTTTTCCTCTAATAGATATAACTGGACATACGCATTCTCTAATCATTTTTGAAGCGCTTGCTCCAACAATGTTTTTAGAACTCATATGACTTTCTAACCCAACAATTACCAAAGTTGCTTTAATTTCTTCTGCTACCCTTGGAACTTCAACATAAATATTACCCTTCACATTCATAAACTCAGTAGGAACTCCACTTTCTTTTTCTGTTTGCTTAGTAACAGACTTCAATTCATCGTACATTTCTTCTCCTACTTTTTCGTAAGTATGAAGTAAAACGATTTTAGAATGTGTATATTTAGCTAAATTATAGGCTTGCTTAATCGCTAAAAGTGATTGTTCTGTAAAATCGATAGGAATTAATAAGGTACCTCTCTCTTGTAATTTCATATGTGTAATTTATTGTTTTTTTATTATCATACCTGTCTGCCGACAAGCAGGTGGTATAGCCATGTTTATATTCTCCCGATAGCTATCGGGATGCGTTTGTGTTGGTTGCAACATGATTATTTTATATATAAGCTTAGAGTTTACGTTTTAAAATGATAATTTAACTTACAAAAGTAGTCTAATTAATGGTATTTAGGCATTTATAAGATTTATTTTTAAAATCTATCTGTTAATTAAATTTATTTTCCGATATTCGCATCCTAAATTATTAAAAAACAACAAAATGGCAGTAAAGATTAGACTACAAAGACACGGTAAAAAGGACGCAGCGTTCTTTCACGTGGTAGCAGCGGATGGTCGTGCACCAAGAGATGGAGCTTTCATTGAAAAATTAGGAACTTACAATCCTAATACGAACCCAGCAACTATTGATTTAAATTTCGAAAGTACCTTAAAATGGTTACAAAACGGTGCTGTTCCAACAGATACTTGTAAAGCTATTTTATCTTACAAAGGTATTTTAATGAAAAAACACTTATTAGAAGGTGTTAAAAAAGGAGCTTTAACAGAAGCACAAGTTGAAGAGCGTTTTGCTAAATGGTTAGACCAAAAAGCTAGCAAAATTAACTCTAAAAAAGATGGTTTATCATCAGCTGAGAAAAAAGCAGTTGCAGATAAATTAAAAGCAGAAACAGCAGCTAAAGAAGCTAAAACAGCAAAAATTGCAGCAAAAATAGCGGCAGCTGAAGCAACTCCAGCAGCTGAAGAAGCAGCTGCGGATGCTCCAGCAGAAAATACAGAAGCATAATTTTAAATTAAATACAATAAAAAAACCGATACAGATTTGTATCGGTTTTTTTGTTATACATCATATTAAATTTTGTCATTACACCTTGGCATGAAAGCGAATTGGAAAAGCTTTAGTTGAATGTTTTTGTCTCGATCCGATAGTATCAGAATTGCTCGAAGTGACTGTATTACTTATTTCCCAATAGAATTTAGTCCATCAATAGCAGATTCATAATTAGGTGTTAATTGCAAACACATACTATAGTCCGCCCTTGCATTATTATCATCTTTCAATTCTTGATAACAAACTCCTCTAGCAAAATAAGCCTCAGTATATTTTGGATTTGCATTAATTGCATTCGTAAAATATTCAATCGCTTTTTTAGGATTTTTATTTATACCAAACTCAATTGCACCTAAATTATATAAAGAAAAAACATGAGTAGGCTCATGCTTTAATATTCTCTCATATAAAACCACGGCCTCTTTAATCTGATTCAAATCTTGAAACAATTTAGCTTTAGCGTACAATGCTTGAGAATTTGTATGATTTAAATTAATAGCATTATCATAATATTCAAATGCTAAAGGATTTTTCTTTGCAGCATAAATTAAACCCAAGTCAAGAAAAATACCTGGGTTTTTATTATCCTGTTCAATAGCCGTTTCTAAACTAGATACCGCTTTAGCTGTATCTCCAATCTCTTTATAGATATTCCCTTTTAAGTAATATGCTTTAGCTAAGTTTTCATCTACTTTTAATGCCTGATTAATTTTAGCAAAGGCATTTTCATACTGTTTAACAAAATAATAAAGTTCCCCTAGTTTTAATAAACCATCTGTATTTTCAGGAAATTTTTTAACAACTAATTCTAAAACATCTTTAGCATTTCTCGTTTCATTAGCAGCAAAAAAAATATCTGCTTCTGTTAAATAAAATGCAGCATTCATCGTATCCATTCTAATAGAACGCTTAGCATCATTGATGGCATCTTCTAATTGCTTAAACTTTAAATAAAGTTTAGCTCTTTCATTGTACAAATTAGCATCGTCAGGATTATCTAATATTTTTTTATTTAAAGCCACTAACTCAGGGGAATTAATGATTTTGGAGAGAGAATCTGTTCGTTTTGCATCTTCAACAACTCCTCCTTCTCCTGGCTTACAAGAGAATAAAGAAACTGAAATAGCAATAAGAACTAATAGTTGTTTCATATTATTTTATAAATCGTTAGCAGAAGCAATTAACTCTGCCACGTCTAATACTTTTGTTTTATCTTCTTTATTAAAATGCTTCACGCCATCTGTCATCATGGTGTTACAAAAAGGACAACCAACGGCAATCACATCTGGATTATGAGATAAAGCTTCCTCTGCTCTTTCAACATTTACTTCTTTACTTCCTTTTTCTGCTTCTTTAAACATTTGCGCTCCACCGGCACCGCAGCATAATCCATTGGCTTTGCTTCGCTTCATTTCTACTAATTCAGCATCTAATTTAGAAATTACATCGCGAGGCGCTTCATATACATCGTTTGCTCTTCCTAAATAACACGGATCATGAAATACAATTTTCTTCCCTTTAAATTCTCCACCTTGTACTTTTAATTTTCCTTCGTTAATTAATTGTTGAACTAACTCGGTATGATGAATGACTTCATATTTTCCGCCTAATTCAGGATACTCATTTTTAATGGTATTAAAACAATGCGGACAACCAGTTACAATTTTCTTAACATCATACCCATTTAAAACAGTAATATTTTGCATGGCTTGCATTTGAAACAAAAATTCATTTCCTGCTCGCTTTGCTGGATCTCCAGTGCAAGATTCCTCAACACCAAGTACTGCGAAATTTGCACCAACATGGTTTAAAATACGAACTATTGCTTTTGTAATTTTTTTTGCTCTATCATCAAAACTACCACTACAACCCACCCAAAATAAAATATCTGGAGTTTCGCCGTTGGCAATTTTTTCTTGCATTGTAGGAACTTTAATTGTACTCATAGTCATATTAGTTGGCAGGAGCAGTTGGCAGTTTGTTCACCGAAAAATTTTCTGGCGAACTAATCATACTTCCCAACATTTTCCCAATTTGTAAATATTCTTCTATTATTAATTTATGTTTTTCTTCATTCAGATAACCACAATCTTTTGCGAAATCCAAATGAACCATTGTTTCTGCACATTCTCCATCCGAATCACTTAATTTTGAAATAAAATGTTTAGGATAAAGTCGTTTTCTATATGCCTCAGATATATTAGCGCATACTGAACGTGATGATCTTCTTATTTGGTCTGTTAATGAATAGGTTTCTTCTTTTGGAAATGTTTTTGTTTCATTAAATATTTCCATAGCAGCGGAATAAGCTTTCTTATAAACTATCAAACTCTTGTATCCTTGATTACTACTCATTTTTGTCTGCTTACTGAATTCTGCTACTGCTTACTGATACCTATTTTTCAAAAACCTGAATTGTCACATTTTTTTCAATTAAATCTGTAAATCTTCCCTCATAACGTGTAGCTCGTACCATATGATTATCAATCCAATGATAATTTCCGCCGCGCGGTTTTCCCATTAACAAGCCATGGTATTTAAATCCGTGTTTGTTTAACCATTTTTCTGTTACTTCTCTATGTTCTTCAGTTCTTGATGTGAAGAACGTAATAATGTGTCCTTCATCATACCACTTATTTAAGGTAACTAAAGCTTCCGGATACAACGCTGCTGTTTCCATACGCTCTGGCTGTTCGTTAGGAATATCATCGCAGATAGTACCATCAATATCAATTAAATAGTTTTTTACATGTTCAGGTAATACCGGGCTAATTTTTTGACCGTTTTCTTCTTTTTCTACGAGATTAAATTTTGTGCTCATTATTGTAATTTAATTAATTTTCATTTATCCAATTTGCTCTATCTGCCGGACTAAATTGCCAAGGCGCTCCATTGTTTTCTAAATTAGAAAACATACCATTTAATTCGTTAGGTGCCGAACTTTGCTCTAACACTAACTGCTGACGTAATCCAACAATAATAGCTAATGGATCTATATTTACTGGACATTCTTGAACACAAGCATTACAAGTATTACAAGCCCATACTTCTTCAGATGTAATGTAATCTCCTAATAAGGATTTGCCATCATCAACAAAAGTTCCACCATGCTTATCTATATTTTTTCCAACTTCTACTAATCGATCTCTTGTGTCCATCATAATTTTACGAGGAGATAATGCTTTACCTGTTATGTTTTGAGGACAAGCAGAAGTACAACGACCACACTCTGTACAAGAATACGCATCCAATAAATTTTTCCAAGTTAAATCCGTTACATCTTTAACACCAAACTTAATCACAGCATTTGGATCAAGCACTGGTTGATAAGTAGGGTCAAAATTTGGTTTTACAACATCAGTAACCTCAAATAAATTATTGAATTCCCCTTTTGCTTTTAAGTTTGAAAAATAAGTATTAGGAAATGCTAATAAAATATGTAAGTGTTTAGAAAATGGTAAGTAGTTTAAGAAACCAAATACCATAAAGATATGTCCCCACCAACCGATGCGCTCAATAACATGTAAACCTGCATTTGGCATTCCTCCATAAATTAATGGGCCTAAATGGCTACTGATAGATAATCCTAAAGAGCCATCGCCTAAATTTTCGGCGTGAGATTGACCTCTTGAATATAACACTTCATCTGCTCCATTCATCATAAAAATAAAACAGATTAAAGTGATTTCCATAATTAAGATAATGTTTGCATCTAGTTTTGGCCAACCATTTAATTCGCTTTTTACTAAGCGAGGAACTTTTAATAAATTTCTTCTAGCTAAAAATGCTACCGTTCCAATAAATGCTAACACAGATAAGATTTCGATAAAGCTTACCATAAACGTGTAAAATCCACCTAACGAAGCTCTAAAAGCACGATGATGACCAGTAACACCATCAAATACGATTTCAATTAATTCAATTTGAGTAATAACAAACGCTGCATATAAAAACAAATGCAAAATTGCTGGGATTGGACGTGTAAACATTTTCTTTTGTCCAAGTGCTACCAACATCATGGTTTTTAAACGTTCACCTTTGTTGTCTTTAATAGAAATATCTTTTCCTAATAAAATATTACGACGGATTTTTTTTGCATTAATGAAAAAAAATGTGCTTGAACCAATAAGTAAAGCAATAAAAATGATGGATGAAATCATAAGAGCTATTTAGTTTATAGTTTAGGTTTATTTTTGTCTTTTCTACCAAATACGGAGAAATGGATATAGCGTTCAGGATTGATACGTAAGTCTTTCATTAACTTATCTAAATCATCACTAGCTTTATTTAAGTTGTTATATAACGAATCGTTTTTAGCTAATTTACCAAGTGTACCTTGTCCTGAATTTATTTGAGCCACTAATTTATTTAATTCTGCTAACGTTTTATCAGCTTCATCAATAGCGCCTTTTAAATTAGATTTAGCTAAACTATCAGATAGGTTACTGAAATTTCGAATGATGTTGTCAATTTTTCCAGTATTCTGTTCCAACATCCCAGCCAAGGTATTTAATTTAGTAAGAATAGATGAAATTTTAGTTTTTTCAGAAGCTACTAAATCATCTAATTTATAAGCTGTTTGTTCTAAACTTTGAATTGCTAATTTGATGCTCTCAAAAGATTTAGATAAATTTTCACGAGTCTTATCATTCAAAACTACTTCAACAATTGTCATTACAGAATCAACAGAAGATAAAAGACCCTCAATCTTTTTTTGCAATGGAGCCAATTGCTTACTAACGGCAGTTTTTAATCCTTCTTCTGTTTCTGCAACAAGCGTGTCGCCAGATTTTACAAACTCCGCTTCATTACTATAAATAATTTCAACAGCCTTTGAACCTAACAAATCTGAACTTACCGCTTTTGCAATAGAATGCTTAGGAATATTCACGTCTTCGGTCAATAAAAACTTAACTAATACTCCATATTCTCCCTTATTATCTTTAATCAAAGAAATCTTATTAATTTGCCCTACCTTAAAACCATTTACTAATAGTGGGTTTGCCTCAATTAATCCATCAATTTTAGGATAAACAGCATAAAGCACATATTTTTGGCTAAATAAATTGCTTCCTTTAAGGAAATTAAACCCCCAAATAAAAAAGCCTATAGCAGCTGTAACAACGATACCTATTTTAAATTCTCTCGAAATCTTCACACTGTATTTTTTGAAGCCCTAATATACAGATTTTTATTTAATTGAAATGTTTGAAAATAGACTTTTAATCGCTATTTCTTAACAGGAAGAATGGATTTGAAAATTCCCTGAAAAGAAACAATATTAAGAGGAAATTCCAAAAAAACATGTAAAAAACTAATAAAATAGAGCGCTTTTAAGCCAATTTTATAATCAATTACATATAATGCTACTGAAAAAAACCACAATCCTAATGTAATAAATAATGTTTTTTTAGGCACTTTATGCCACTCGATAATGGATGTTTTTGAAAACCAGTTTAAATAATGATACGTATATGAAAATGCGATAAACCGCATCACAATAAATCCAGCGTTAGTTTGATAAACAACTTCTTCAACATTATTTGAATCTATTTTTAATCCAAATAAATCAATTAAAAATTTATTAAGTAAATAAAATAAATCATAGCTCTTTGTCACATAAGCAGATACTGTGTATTGTAAACCTGGCGCTTGAATAACAAAAAAAGATAATGAAATTAAGCCCAATGCCAAAACAGATAAATAACCAGCGGTAGATTTATTTTTTAAAACACCATAAAACATAAATGCCCATGTAAAAAATAATACATGAATAATAGTTGGCAAAAAAACGCCAATCCAAATAAAATAAGAGTGTCCTGTTTTTACCATGGCAATGCCCACAAAAGCTAATATGGCTAAAACAACACGATAAAGATTATCTTTAATAAATACAAAAATTAAGGAAAGTAAAACTCCATATAATATGATATTTGGTATTTGTGAATCTGTTTTTGCAGGTTTAATAAATGAAAAATAAAAAACTAGAGCGCATAAAATGGTTAAAAAAACAAAATCATATTTCCCCTTTGTATAGTAGTTCTTTTTATGCAACCAACCAATTTCTGTTAAGTAATGTAAAGGCCCTAGCACAGCATAAGAAAACAAAAACAATTCGAAAGGAAGAGTAAAAGCTAGTATAGCAGACACAAGCATTAAACCAATATTGGTATAATGAATTTGATCATTGGTAAGAGCACTTAATTTTAGCAAAATAATGGGTTTAAAATCTATCAAATATCTAAAAAATAAATTGGAATTAAGTGCCAGAAATCATTTCTTCTCATTTTCAAACTTACCTGTTTTTTTATTGTAACCATAAGGACAATGTTTACAACCGTTTTTACAACAGTAACCACGCTTTAAATGATATTTCTCAGTAAAAATAATATAACCCTCTGGGCTATAATAAAAATCTTCGGGATCTAATTCTTTATTAAACATTAAATTAATGATTAATTTTGTTATATGATTTCAGTGTCCAAATATACTACTTTAATTCTTTTTGTCTTTTTCGCTTCAATTACAATAGCTCAACAAGATTCCATGAAAAAGAAACTAATTAATATTCAATTAAAAAACGATTCTAATGTTTTATTTCAAAATAAAAAATTAACTATTGACGAAAAATTAAGTGAACCTAAATTAGAAATTGGGGCATATCTTAGTACATATTATGCATTTTACACAGAAGACAATTCTTCGGATTATGTAAAACATGCCACTATGGCGGCTCGCAACAATGAATTTGGGTTAAACATGGTTATGGTTTCTTTAGGGTACCGATCAAAAAAAATACGAAGTAATGTAACTTTGCATTACGGAGATATTGCAGAAAGTACCTGGCCAAATAAATTTAATATGATTCAAGAAGCTAATGCAGGAATAGAATTATTTAAAAATCTATGGTTTGATGCAGGAATTTTTAGATCACATATTGGCTTAGAAAGCACGCAACCTAGGGAAAACATTACGTCAAGTATGACCCTAGCAAATGTTTATGAACCTTACTTTTTTTCGGGAGCAAAATTAACGTATCTAATCAATTCAAAATTAAGCTTACAATTAAATGCCTTTAATAGTTTCAATTCTATTATCGAAACCAATAAAAATAAATTATTTGGAAGTTCTGTTGTATTTGCTCCAAACGATTATTTATCTATCACTTACAATTTTATTACTGGTGATGATACTCCTGATTCTGTTAATTTAAAACATCAACGATTTTATCATAATATATATGCAACCTATCAAAAAAAGAAAATAAGTATTGGTGCAGAGTTTAATTATGGCATTCAAGAATACAGCAAACAATTAAATGCAATCACTGTAGGTACTGCATATGTGAATAGTTCACTATTGCTATTCAAACATCAGTCATTCAAAAAAGTAGCGTTTTATGCTCGCGGCGAATGGTTTAGTGATGAGGATGAGATTTTAAGTATTGGCTCTAATATAGGAAAATATACATGGGGAGCCACAGCAGGTGTTGAATATAAACCTGTTAAAAATATGGCGCTCAGTATCGAAAGCCGACAATTAAATTCTGAAAAAGAAAATTTTTATTACGACGGAGAACTTCATAAAGAACGCAATGAATTTATTTTTTGCTTAGACGTTTGGTTTTAAAAATGATTTCCTATCAGCCAATTATAAATCAAATAAACTATAACGGTTACCAAATTGGTATTTTGCGTTTAGATTTAATACATCCAGACATTTCGGGGAATAAATGGTTTAAATTAAAACACAATTTAGAGCAGGCAAAAAAAGAGAACAATCACACCATCATCACATTTGGCGGTGCTTTTTCTAATCATATTGCTGCTACTGCAATAGCAACAAAATTATTTGGATTTAAAAGTATTGGTATTATCCGAGGAGAAGAAACATCTTCCAACAATCCAACCCTATCATTGGCTAAACAAAATGACATGGAATTATTATTTGTAAGCAGAACTGAATACTCACAAAAAAATGATGTTGGATATTTGCAACGATTACGTTATATGTATCCTGATACTTATATTATACCCGAAGGTGGCGATAATAAACTAGGACAAAGAGGTTGTGAAGAAATTTTAACGACTGATATGTTTAGGTATAAAAACATATTTTGTGCATACGGCACTGGAACAACTTACAAAGGAATTTCTAAATCTCTATTACCACATCAAAAACTGTATGTAGTTAATGTTTTAAAATTTGAGGCTGCAGTTAATGAACCACAGACATCTATATTAAATGATTATCATTTTGGAGGTTATGCAAAACACACTGATGAACTTTTGGAGTTTAAAAGATGGTTCGAAAATACCTACTCTATTACACTAGATTATGTGTATACAGCAAAATTATTTTTTGCTGTATTTGAATTAATGAAACAAGATAAATTAGAAAAAAATAACCCTATTTTGATTATTCATTGTGGAGGATTACAAGGAAATACAGGTTATGAGGAGCGTTATAACCTAAATCCTAATCGCCAAGTAAATGAAGCCCAAGGATAAACTTGTTTCACGTCATAACTACCTGTATTAGCATATCTTTCTGATAATTTAAAAAATCCAAAACCAACACCTAAAGTGCTTGTAAATCGTTTTCCGCTACTTTTAAAAATACCATTTTGCAATTGAAAGGTTAATCCTTCAATACCTCCTAACATCATATCAGTTCCGTATCTTAATCTCGGTCCAAAATAATATTTTAAGGATGGTTTAATATCATGATAATAATTAACATCAATTCCAATAATAAATCCAACGCCTCTTACTGGTTGCTCATTAGTATTATTACTATTTGACGAAGTTGTGCTTGAAGAACTAGAGGTTGTGTTGGTTGAACTAGAATTTAAAGAAGATATTGAGCTTAAAGCTCTGAAAGAATTATAAGTTAAACTAAACGGTATTTTAATTCCTATTGATTTATTAGCTAATAAGCGCTCATATGAAACTGTAAATCTTCCTAGGATTAATTCGGGAATATAAAACCCAAGAATATTGTTCGATAACAAAGCTTCTTGCTCTTTCCACTCTTTCATTTTACGTTCTTTTCTTTGTTCTCTTGTTTCTATTACTTCATTTTCAACTTTTAAAGTGGCATTAGATTTTTCAACTTTTAAAGTTTGATCCTCGTTACTAAACATATAAATCTCACCGGTTTGATATTCAGTTAGTAACACATCTTTTTTTGGTAAAGTAACAAGCGGAGCATTAATTGCTGTATCCTTATAACTAATCGTATTCTCTGAAATTGCAACAATTTTGCAGGTAATTACTTTTCCATCTCTTAAAAAAACTTTGTCTTGCGCCAAGCCATTTAATGAAACAAAAAGTAACATTAAGAAAACAACATGTATGCTATACTTCTTATTCATTTTTAAAAACGGTAACCAAAACAGTATCCTAAATAAATTTTCGGGTAATTAGAAAAATCAACTTTATTACCATCAGAATCCGAAGTTTCTAAACGAGTTGAATTAATGGGCGCACCTACAGATGCAAAAAACTTAAAATTAAATGTTGGCGTAACTCTAAATACCCATCCATTAGTTACCATAATAGCTAATTGATAAGCATTAGCGTCTTTATATTTATACTGATTATTTGTGGTATCAACAATACTTTGATAATTGTACGCCATATATTTCCCTAATATTCCTACAAAATATTGAACTCTTCTGGTACATTTTGGAGTATAATTAATTCCAAAACCAGCGTCATACATCTTTTTAGCATTATCCTTGGTGGCAGCAATATATGTATTTAAACCAGCCATTTGTGAATTAAAATTATAACCTCCCAAAAAGCTAAGTGATAATTTATTATTTAAAATATCTCTATCATACATTAACGTTACATCGCCATTAGCTAAAGCCAAGGCATTAATTGAAATCATATTATTATTTAAATAATATAAATTAAACTCTTTTTTTTTTGGCTTTGTTTTTTCAATTGGTTTAGCTTTCTCTATCTGTTGATTTTTATCAACAGGCTTCGTTTTCTCTGATGGTTTAGCAGAATTGTATGTTACAAAATCTGTCCCTTTAGGAGCAATGGTATTTGGATTATTATTAATCACCTCTGATACACCATTTGCATATTGTATTAAAACAACATCCATTTTGGTAATCACATAAGTAGGCCCTTCTAAATTATTAAAGTCTTTGTACTTAATATCATTTGTATTGATTTCAATTACTTTGGCTTGTAATTTATTACCTCCAGTTGTGTATATAACATCCTGACTGAATACAGCAGTAGTTGACACAAAAATCAATAAAAATGACCAAAAAAGTAATTTCATTTAAAATCCAAATTAAGCAATGCTAAAATTAGTGAATAATTACGGATATAAAAACTCTTTTATTAAGATTACTAGATACTTAAATAATAGAATTATTGCGTCAATTTCCTTATTTTAGTGGTCTTAATTTGGATTATGTTTAAACTTAAAAATTATATCAATGGTGAGTTAGTAGATCCTATCTCAAACCAATACATCGATAATTACGATCCATCTCGCGGCATTGTATATTCATTAATACCAGATAGCGATGAACAAGATGCGGAAAACGCTATTGCCGCTGCTAAAGAAGCTTTTAAAACTTGGAGCATTACACCTAAAGATACACGTTCAAAATACTTATTAAAAATAGCTTCTTTAATTGAAGAGCAATTGGATGAATTAGCAAAAGCTGAAAGTTTAGATAATGGTAAACCTTTACACTTAGCTAAAACAGTTGATATTCCTAGAGCAGCAGCTAATTTCCATTTTTACGGGACTGGTATTTTGCATTATGCGGCTCATGCACATAGTATGGAAGATACAGCTATAAATTATACGCTACGTCAACCAGTTGGTGTTGCTGGCTGTATTTCGCCATGGAATTTACCATTATATTTGTTTTCTTGGAAAATTGCTCCGGCTTTAGCTGCCGGTTGTACGGTAGTTGCTAAACCTTCCGAAATTACACCAATGACGGCGTATTTACTTTCTGAAATTTGTATTAAAGCAGGTTTACCAAAAGGGGTTTTAAATATTGTTCACGGATTCGGACATAAGGTTGGTAACGCCATTGTAAGCAGTACTGATGTGCCTTTAATTTCATTTACAGGTGGAACCAAAACAGGCGCAAACATTGCTAGCATAGCTGCCCCAATGTTTAAAAAATTATCTTTAGAATTAGGTGGTAAAAACCCAAATATCATTTTTGCTGATTGCGATTATGACAAAATGTTAACCACAACCATGTTATCCTCTTTTGCTAATCAAGGACAAATTTGTTTATGTGGTTCCAGAATATTTGTAGAACGTTCTATGTACAAAAAATTTAAAACAGACTTTGTTGCTAAAACACAAGAATTAATTATTGGCGCTCCAATGGACGACAAAACAAAAATTGGCGCCGTTGTTTCTAAACCGCACATGGAGAAAATTTTATCTTATGTGGAATTAGCAAAACAAGAAGGTGGAAAAGTATTATGTGGAGGCAAACAAGCAACCGTTACTGGAGAATTTGAAAATGGTTATTACTTAGAACCAACCATCATTGAAAATTTATCATATGATTGCCGTACTAACCAAGAAGAAATTTTTGGACCAGTAGTTACCATTATGCCTTTTGATACGGAAGAAGAAGTGATGAAATATGCTAACTCAACACAATATGGTTTAGCATCAACCGTATGGACACAAGATATTACCAAAGCCAATCGTGTAGCGATGAATTTACATACTGGTATTGTTTGGATTAATTGTTGGTTGTTGCGTGATTTGCGTACTCCATTTGGAGGTGTCAAATCATCAGGTGTTGGAAGAGAAGGTGGTTTTGAAGCGTTAGATTTCTTTACGGAGCCTAAAAATGTATGCGTAAAACTTAAATAATGGAGTGATTACGAATCGTATACGAATTTACGAATCTGTGTATAAGAGATGAAAAAATGATTCAAAAACAAGACTTAATATATCCTGAATTAAGCTATAAATTAGTTGGTTTAGCTTATAATGTCTTTAATGAATTAGGTCACGGACACCTTGAAAAAATTTATCAAAAAGCATATGCTAAAGAACTAAAAGAAGCAGGTATTATATTTAAAGAACAAGCGCCATATCAGGTTATTTATAAAGAAGAAATAATAGGAAATAATTTTTTAGATTTTTTAATTGAAGAAAAAGTAATTATTGAATTAAAAAGAAGTGATTTTTACTCAAAGAAATATATAGACCAAGTATCAAATTACATTAAAGTATCAAATTTAAAATTAGCTATATTAATAAATTTTACAAGCAACGGAGTACGAATTAAACGAATAGTAAACGAATCAAAATAGCAACACAGTAGCAAATCCAGATTCGTATATTCGTCCCAAATTCGTAATCAAGAAATAAAAAAAGGAAGATGTTAGAAAACAGTAGCAGAACAGAATTAACAACATTAGGTGAGTTTGGATTAATAAAACACTTAACCGAACATGTTGAAATACATAACACATCATCCATTAAAGGAGTTGGAGATGATGCAGCAGTCATAAAATACGAAGAAGAAAAACACACTTTGGTTTCGACTGATATGTTAGTAGAAGGTGTACACTTTGATTTAACCTATGTGCCTTTAAAACATTTAGGATACAAAGCCATCATTGTTAACTTATCAGATATTTGCGCAATGAATGGTACGCCAAAACAAGTGACCGTTAGCATTGCTGCATCCAATCGTTTTTCGGTGGAAGCACTAGAAGAATTATATGCAGGGATGATTTTTGCTTGTAATAAATACCATGTAGATTTAGTTGGTGGAGATACAACATCGGCAACTAGCGGCTTAGTGATTAGTATTACCGTTATTGGCGAAGCTAACAAAGAAGATATTGTTTACCGTAATGGTGCTAGAGAAAAAGATTTATTGTGCGTAAGTGGCGACTTAGGTGGTGCATACATGGGCTTACAAGTTTTAGAAAGAGAGAAATTTGTGTTCAAAGACAATCCAAATCTTCAACCCGATTTAGTAGGCAACGATTATATTTTAGAACGTCAATTGAAACCAGAGGCTCGAGTGGATATCGTAGAATTATTGAAAGGCTTAAATGTAAAACCAACGAGCATGATTGATGTGAGTGACGGTTTAGCTTCTGAGTTAATGCATATTTGCACACAAAGCGATTTAGGTTGCGAATTGTATGAAGAAAAAATCCCTTTAGATCCTCAAACATTTGACAGAGCGCGTGAATTTAATTTAGATCCAACGGTTTGCGCCCTTAGTGGTGGCGAAGATTATGAATTATTATTTACCATACCAATGGCAGATTATGATAAAATTAAACACTTACCTGATTTTACCATTATTGGACACATGACACCTAAAGCAAGCGGCATTAATTTAATTGCCAAAGCAGGTACATCACACCCTATAAAAGCACAAGGCTGGAACGCTTTTAAACAAGACTAATTAAACAACTCTCCAAACTCTAAAACTATATAACTTTCTAAACTTAATAACATGAGCACAGAAAAATCAATTGAATCATCAAAAGCACCAGAGCCAGTAGGATTATACCCACACGCAAGACGTGTTGGCAATTTATTATTTTTAAGCGGTGTTGGTCCGCGTGAGCGAGGTACTAAAAAAATACCAGGAGTAGAATTAGATGAAAATGGAAACATTACTTCTTATGATATTGCCGCACAATGCCACTCTGTTTTTAGAAACATTAAATATATTTTAGAAGACTCCGGTAGCAGCTGGGATAAAATTGTGGATGTGCAAGTGTTTTTAACCAACATGAAAGACGATTTTAAAATTTATAATGCTTTGTGGGCTGAGTATTTTTCAGAAAATCCTCCTTGCCGCACCACTATTGAAATCAATTGTTTACCAACGCCTATTGCTATTGAATTGAAAGTGATTGCGACGATTGATTAGAATTTTATGAAACAAGATAAATATCAATTAAAATCGTCTAAATCTTCAACTGTATTTTAATTTATTAGTGAAAGTCCTAAAGAACAAATCAAAAAAATAGTTCAATTAAGTGAAACAAATTTAAAAGATTTTTACAACTTGGTTTTGGAGATAAAAATTAAGATTCTGAATAAATTGATGATACTATTATTACAAATAATGGTGACAGCCAAAAAGTATTAGCAACAATAACGGAGAGCGTTTATGCATTTACTGAAAAAATACTAATGCTTGGATTTATGCAACAGAAAGCACTAACGTCCGAACAAGATTATATAGAATTAGAATTACAAATTATATCAAAGAGATTAAAAAAAACTTTGAAGTATACGTACTAAAAGAGGACAAGTGGGTAGAATTTAAAAATGGCGTAGAATATGCGGCATTTTTAGTTAAAAGAAAAAATTAGTACCTTTACATTATGACAATTAAAAAGCTAAATAGAGCCAAACTTCCTATTGTGACTATTGACAAGTCATTAGATAAGCTTTCAAAAAAGGTTTTATTTAAAGACAAGTTGGATAACGCTAATAAAGTTCTCAAAACAGTTGGGCTTCCTAAAGTTTCAACTCATTAATTAACTGCATGCCAACTCCTATTGTTATTGAGTTAAAGGTGATTGCGTTGATTGATTAGTTGATAACAATAATACATTGATATAATGCAAAGACCTCAAACTATTCAAATTTTTCTACCTGATGGAAACCCAACAAGTATTAAAATAGCGGATCTAACAAACAGAATGATGACTACTGTTCTTTTTCCAAGAAACAAATTAGTTGAAGTTGGAGTAAGAGATGAAGTTAAAAAATATGGTATATATTTTTTATTCGGATATAGTGATGAAAAAGCTAAACCAATATGCTATATTGGATAAACAGAAGATTGTTATGAAAGGATTAAAAACAACAATAAAAATTTGAATATCCGATTTATACCTAAAATGATTAGATTTGGACTATGACAATATTAGAGTTTAACAAAACCTTTAAAACAGAGAAGAGTTTCCGACTCCACTTTAAAAAAGTACGAGATAAAGAAGGATTAATTTGCAAAAAAATGTAAATGTACAGATCATTATTGGTTGCAATACAAGGAACAGTACCAATGCAAAGCATGTGGATTTTGTACTACCTTGCGAAGCGGCACAGTAATGGAAGACAGCAAACTTCCATTTAAAACTTGGTACATGATTATGATGTTGATGAGTGCTACCAAGAAAGGATTTTCAGCTTCTGAAATTCAACGCCAAGTTGGTCATAAGCGTTATGAAACAATATGAAATATAGTACACAAGCTCCTTATAGTAATGGGTAAGCGAGAGGATTTGTATAAACTACACGATATTATTGAATTTGATGAAGGGCATTTTGAAGTTGAAACTTCCAAAAGAGTAAAAGGCAATTTAAAAAGAGGTAAAGGTTCGCAACGTCAAAAGCAAGTAGCTATAATGGCCGAGTCAACACCTTTAGAAGATGTAAAGAGAAATAAAAAATCGAGTCACGTTCGTTTTTTTAAGATGAAAGTATTGGATTCAGCCAAATCCGCAGACATTAATGAAACCGTAAAAGAATCAATAGCAGAGAAAAGTATTGTACTAAGCGATAAAGCAACAACATATGTAGATATATCAAAATATGTTGAAACACATTTAACCGAAAAGTCTGGAAAGAAAACAACAGTAAGCACTCTAAAGTGGGAGCATATTGCAATAGCAAATGCAAAGAGGAATTTTTTAGGAATCTATCATAAAATAAAAGGAAAGTATTTGCAGAATTATCTTAACGAATTTGTGTACAAACTCAATCGGCGATATTTTAAATCTAACCTCTTTGATAGACTAATTGTAGCTTCGGTTTAAATTTTATGTAAATTACAGGATATTCAATTTATTAAAAATTCGATATGAATTATTTTGAGAAAATAAATTTATTTTCAATAACAGAAAAAGTATAATTATTTTGATTAAGTATTTCATTTTATTGAATAAACAAACATAATTAGAATATTGAAGAATATTTTAATGTTTAAATTAACGTAGGTATTTTGTAAATTAAAGAATAGTCTTGTCAAATGAACGAAAAAACAAATGACTTACGCTGTAATAATGAGCTTTGAAGAAGTGAGCACGAGATGCGCAAAATAGTGCTAAAAGCACACCTATTTGAAAGGGGCGGGGATTTTAGCATATTTGGTTTTTGCTTGCCTTTACGCAAAAACACATGTGCTGAATTAGGGATAGCTAAAATGGCCCGCCAGCTGGCGGGGCGAAAAAAAGGGGAGGGAAATAATAAACTAAAAGCCGTTTCAAGTTTCCTAAACTGCTACTATGAAACCCTGTTCTTGTCGGAATGTACCTTTTTAGAAACCGAAATGCTTATTGTCTAACGTGAAATTGTTTTTGGAATTGTCACTAGGCGAATTGAACATAACGTTTGGCGAATTTGTACCTCTTTTTGCTAAATCCGAGTTATGCATTTGAGCATTAACACGCAAAAAATGGACACGAATTTGCTGTTAGCTGATGTTTTTTATATATGTCAAGAAGTTTTAATGTAGTCAATGAATTTTGTCTGCGGTTTACCCAAGTCTTGCCAAGTTTTTTCCGCTTCAAATTTCTCAGGATAGTTATTTAATGCGTCTACAATATTTGCTGCATAATTAAATTTCTTTGTTAAGCGTCCGAAGAATTTTAAAAGTCCGAAAGGAAGTTTTACAACTTTTATTTTTGCTTTTTTATAATTGTCAGCGAATAGTTTTGCTGCATCGTCCGCAATGTACCCGTCTTGGCCTTGCACAACATAGTCATTGTTGCCGTTGTCTAATTCAAATGCTTTTACCACCTGTTTACCATAGTCAGCACCAGAAATTAAATACATCGGGTATTTTGATGTTCCTGCAAGATTAATGCTATTGCCTTGTCTATATGCACCTTGGTCGAAACTTTCCATAAATGTAGATGGATAAAAGATGGAATAATGCAGGCCTGATTGTTTGATATTTTTAACCGCTTCTTTTTTTATGTCAAGAACCCACCAATTAATACCTGTATAAAACTGAACCAAAGATGACAAATAACCAACTCGTTTAATGTTTGAGTTTTTTGCTATCTGAAGAATATTTTTTAACCCTTCTCGTTCGGCTTGAAAGTCATTTTTTCCACTTGATTGTTCAACTGATAAATTCAAATAAACAGCATCTTGTCCATTTAATAATTCTTTTAAACACTTTGTGTCTTTAAGGTCGCCTTTTACAATACGAACTTGTGAGCCAAACATAGTTTTTGTTTTGTCGACATTACGAACTAATAGGCTTACTTCAAAGCCAGCATTAATAAATGCTTTGGTTACGGGTAGTCCTAACATACCTGTTGAACCGATAATTGCTATTTTTTTCATGTGTTTTATTTTTTATTTAGTGTTAACTTATAACCAATATGAACTGCACCGACTACATCAATTAAATCACGAGTTAATACTTCGCTATCTAGGTTAATATTTGAAATATTGGTTGCAATACGAGGACTTATCCATGGCGATACTAATAAATTTGGTATTTTCTTTATTGGGTAAAAGGTGTAACCAATTCTTAAACCTATACGAAATGTTTCATTTTTTAACTTCAAATCTTTGTTTTTTAGCTTAAAAATAGAGTAAGAATTACTAAGATCACCGCCTATAAAAAGGCCTTTTTGATGCGACTTCAAAAATCTATTGTATCCTATTCCGATTACAAACCTTTCTTCGGTAATATTCTTATTTGATAAAATAAAACTGGGTATTTCTGAAAATTTTACCACTTCCAAATATATTCGATTTCTATTAAATGAATATGCAGCTTCTGCTGAATAGCCTTTAAAGAAATACGGCAATGGGTCTGTTTCTATAACAAACGACTTAGTTTGTGCATTTACTAAATGTGATAATATGATGCTAGCGATTGTAATGATTTTCTTCATTTTCGTAAAATTTTGTTTATCAAAAGTAGTTACATTTGCGAAGCTAATAAAAAGTAAGACACTAACATTTTAGTAAGTAGGTATGAAGAAAAAACAATTCAAAACACTATATCCAAGAAATATAGAAACCGTGAATGGTCGTCCAATAGATTATTGCGGTATTCGCTGCTCTATGGAAGTTTTAGGTGGAAAATGGAAACTGTTAATTGTTGCAAAGTTATTTAAAAATAAAAATCGCTATTCTGAATTAAAAAGGTCAATACCAGAGATAAGCGAAAAAATGTTGATTAGCTCTTTGCAAGAATTGGAGTATCATAATATTGTTGTCCGAACAGTAGTCGAGGCAATACCGCTACAAGTTGAGTATTCACTGTCAAAATATGGTCAGTCCGTCCGCCCAGTTTTGGAAACTTTGTTTGGTTGGGGTGAAAGTCATATTAAAAAACACAGCGATAAAATATTTCATTAGATAGCTTGTTAGTTTGTCGATAAGTGGTTGTTGTCTCTTCTGTCTCTTCATGTTGGTTGATTTGTTGTCAACCTATTTCAGTATAAGACATTCCTGAAAATGGCTCTTAACGTTTTGTAAGCTTGCGTAGTTCGGCTAATGAAGCACTGTCTGCCGAAACGTTTTTTTAAAGATATGTGTTTTTTATTTTTTTGCAAAATGAAAATGTCAATTCGCGAAGCGACCTTAAATTTGCAAAAAGCCTTGCACGTTTGCCCTCATTGCGCCATGACTTGCGTACCTGTAGTAATTACTATGTTATTAGAATTGTCTTTTTGTCATCAGTATCAAAACTTATAGTGTAAGTATTAGTATTAATTACAGTTAAATTTTGACAATTTTTAGTTGTCATTATAAAGCCAGTCCTTGCGGAACTATATTTGTAATCATTGTAATTCTTTGTCATACTTAAGTTTATTATCGTGTCTTATCCTGGCAAAAGATTTATTTGCCTATGTTGAATCATTGATATACAAACTTTTTTTGAACACTACCATCAGTATTTAAAATAGGTGCTGTTGTAACCTCCGAGAAATCAAACCAAAGATGTGATTTATAAATTGAATCGAAACTTTACAAATCTTACAGTGGTAAATATCGATTAAAAATTTACATCGGTAATAACAAATTTGGGCCAATACTTATTTCACATAAATATTATAATCCTTTAAACCCAGATTACGCATTAGAAAATCTATTACGAGCTGAAACCTCTTCAAAACAGAACGCTTTGCCACTTTTTCTCCTTCATCATAGTGGTTACTATGCTTCAGTCAAAAAAGTGTCTGTTTTATTAAGCTTTCAACT
>JBEIPP010000158.1:0-7408 GCA_040376995.1 Flavobacteriales bacterium | reverse complement strand
ACTTTTTTGACTGAAGCATAGTAACCACTATGATGAAGGAGAAAAAGTGGCAAAGCGTTCTGTTTTGAAGAGGTTTCAGCTCGTAATAGATTTTCTAATGCGTAATCTGGGTTTAAATACGTTTTTATGATATTGCAAGATTACGCTTTGTAAAAAGAGAAGTAATCTATTTAAAAAAATTAAATTGTTTTTATATCTTCGCATAGTTGAGAGCCATATTCATATTTGTATTTTGTGTTTTTTTTATAGATTGTGTTTTTGCTCAATCTGATTCAATATCATTTAATATAAAAGAGGAAGTTGCCTTTGATGGCAAGCGTTATAGGGTTCACAATAGTTGGCTTTCGTTTGGCGCAGGCCCTAATTATAATACTAAATGGCCAAAAGATGAAAAAAATATTGGAGCTGATTTTAGTTTTTTTATAAAGCAACATTATTTTAGACTTGGTGGATTTATAAGCGGTACTGATTTTACAATATCAAATAATTACAGTATTCATTTATGTTATGGTTTAAGAAAAGAAACTAATAAGTACAACTTATCTGCTTTTGTTGGACCATCCTCATCCTATTTCAGAAGACAACTCAGTGATTCTACTACTTACAATTTAGGGACAGTATATAATGAACTTGGCGCTCATATTTGTTTAGAAGCTATTTATAAAATAAAATATGATATTGGATTAGGCGGGCAAATTTTCTGCGATTATAATCGAGTTCAAATGATTTATGGTGTAAGATTAATTGCTTACTTTTCAGGCGCGTATCGCGGAATAAAATATGGTCGTGCCCCAGTCAAAAATAAATAATTCAATAACTAATTTTATTATCGTAGGGCAAGGAATTGCCGGTTCGGTTATATCTTTATCTCTTATTAAAGCTGGATATTCTGTATGTGTTATAAATCAACCTCACTTATCGTCAAGTTCAAAAGTGGCTGGAGGCATATGGAATCCAATTGTTTTTAAGCGTTTAACTAAAAGTTGGATGGCAGATGAATTAGTTCCTGAATTAATTTCGTTTTATGAATATTGGGAAAAAGAATTTGACACTTCTTTAATTCATAAACGTCAAATTATTAAGCCGTTTACAGAAGAACAGGAAAAAAAATTATGGCTTAAAAAATCTAATGACCATGAATCTCAAAATATATTTTTAGATAAACATACTTATGAAAATTATCAGTTAGATGAAAGTTACACTATAAAATCATACTCCAAAGTTTTAGAAGCTGGCAATTTAGATGTAGCCAAGTTTTTAGAATACTCTAAAAATTATTTACAAAATCATCAAAAATATACAGAAGAAGAATTTGATTATAATCAATTAGATGTTACCTCTTCAGCTATTCATTATAAAAACACATCCGCGTCAAATATTATTTTTTGTGAAGGTTATCTTATCTCAAATAATCCATACTTTAATTGGATACCTATGAAACCGGCAAAAGGAGAAACTTTAACAATTAAAAGCAAACACATCCAATTGGAAGTAGATATTTTTAACAAAGGATTTTTTATTATGCCTTTAGGTAACGATTTATTTAAAGTTGGTGCTACTTACGAATGGAACGATTTAAACGATTTACCAACAGAAAAAGCAAAACAAGAATTAATAGCAAAAATAAATGCTGTCATTTCCTCGCCATTCGAAATAATTTCACACGAAGCAGGTGTTAGACCATCAGTAATAGATAGAAGACCCGTAATTGGTCCTCATCCTGTATATAAGCACATTTATGTATTTAATGGCCTTGGAACAAAAGCCGTTATGATTGCACCTTTTTTTGCCAAACATTTTGTAGATTATCTTCAAAATAAAGCTATCATCGATGCCGAAGTGAATTCAAATCGGTTTCTATAATTGCATATTTCTTCATTTCTTTTATTTTTTATATTGAAAATTCTTTTTATATTAGAATATTAATCCAATTATGCGTCAGCTGTTTTCTAAATACTTATTCCTTTACGTATTTGTGTTTTTAAATTTATTTTTAAATGCTCAGCAGAAAGATAGCCTTGTTTCAAAACCAAACGAGGTAAAGGAAGATATAAACGTTGCTAAAAAAAGAAAATTCATTTATTTAATTTCTGATAGATTAAGTGATGATGATAAGTTTGATGTGTTTAAATTATCTCCAAGCTCACAAACTCCAGCTTTAATTGTTATCAAAGGGCACATGGAAGTGATTGAAAATGCGAATGAAAAAAAAGCAAGAATTAGTATCTATAATGTTTCTAACAACAACTTAGTAGGCATTTACAATACGAACTCTTACACTGGCAATTATTTAATGATCTTAGCTCCTAACGTAAAATACCTTTTTAAAGTGGAAGTATCTGGTTATGGTACTACTCAAGAATACGTTGAAATACCTTTGAAAATCGATTACGAGATTTGTCAACAAGATTTAAAAATTAAACTAAACGAAAAAAACAAACCTGTTTTAATAATTAACAGTTTTTTTGCTGATGAAAATGAAAAAGTATTTTATTTAAAATCAGTTATTGATACTTCTGAAATTAATGGAGATAACCAAGTTTTTACAAATGAAGAAATAAAAAAACAAATAAATAAAACTGGGCAATCAAATAATATTGATGAGCTAGTTAAAAAACAACAAGAAGAAGAAAAGAAAAAACCCGAAGAAGCATTAGCTGCCTTTAAAAATAATGATTTTGAAAAAGCACTTGACCTCTATGAAAGTTTATTAAAAAATGATCCTGGCGATCCTTATGTGAATTACTACTATGGCGTTTGTTTACTAAAACTTGATAGAAATAAAGCAAAGGCTATATCTTCTTTATTAATAGCTTCAAATCTAAAAGAAGTTCCTGTTGATGTTTATTATTATTTAGGAAGAGCTTATCATTTATCTTATCTATTTCAAGATGCGATAAAAGCCTATGAACAATACAGGGGTAGAGTAAAACCATACGATTTTGAAGGATTAGATGGTCCATTACTTCAAAAAAATTGTTTAAATGGTATTAATTTAATGAATGATCAAGTAAATATCGAAGTGGTAAAAAGAACCGCTACTCAACTTGACAATATCTTATCTAATTACAATCCTGATTTAATAAATGAAAGAGTAAGATTAAAAACAGATTTTTTTAATTCCCCCATTGATAAGAAAAGAAATGCAAAGCTATTCATGAGTAACAATACATCCTCTGAATATTACCATTCAAGTTTTGGCGAAAAAGAACAGAAACATTTAGATTTATATAAAAACACCTTATTGCCAAATGGATCTCTCAGTCCAAATCAAATACTAGGTCCAGAGCTCAATACACCACATGATGATAACTATCCTTATCTCACAAAAGATGGCAACACTTTATACTTTTCATCAAAAGGACATAACAGCATGGGTGGCTATGATGTTTTTAAATGTACCCGTAAAGATAGTTTATCCCCTTGGTCGAGACCAGTAAATTTAGGCTATCCTATTAATTCAACTTACGATGATATTTTATTTATTCCTGATGAAAGCAATCAAACGGCTTCTTATTGCAGTAATAGAAGAAATAATTCTTTTGAATATATTCAAATTCGTATGCCTCAGCAAGCCATTACCAATTCTATCATAAAAGGGAGTTTTAGTACCTTAGATTCTGTTCCAAAAAAGGACGCCTACATCACCATTTTTAATTCAAATACAGGAGAGATAGCTGGTGTATACAAAACTAATCCCACAACAGGTCAATATTTAATGATACTAGTATCTGGAACCAAGTACGATTTGTCAGTTGAATCGGACGGTTACTCGGCCCTATCTAGTTCATTTGAAGTGCCAGATAAAAAAGGAGAATTTGAACTTAAACAAACGATTAAGCTTCAAAAAACAGGCTCTCAACAAACCATTAAAGTAAATAATTATTTTACAAAAGTTGAAGCCGCAAAGATTTCGTTTGATGCACCTGTTCCAAAAGCTCCAGCTAAAACAATTGAAGTAAAACCTATCAAATCAAAACTAAAACGTACCGCTGAGCAAGCCGAAAAAGATAAAGAAGATTTAGCACTTGCTTTAAAGTTATATAATCAAGAGGTGTATCAAGAAGCCGCCTTGATATATCAAAATTTAGAATTATATGTCGACTTAGAACCTATTGATCAATACCGATATGGCGTTTGCTTATTTAAAACTAAAAAGGATAAAACAAATTGTATCACGGCGCTAGAAGCTTGCTTGGGAATGAAAACTGTGCCTATTGAAGTATTTTACTACTTAGCAAAGGCTAACCAGCAAAGTTACCGTTTTAGCACCGCGATAAATTATTATAAAAAGTATATGGCAGTATGTACACCACAAGACATTAAATTATTGGATCTTGAGCAAGAAATTAAATATTGTCAACATGGAATTAAGTTAGTGAACAATCCAGTTGTTTTAGAAGTATATAGTAAAAAACATGTGGATCAAAATGCTATTCAAAACTCGTTAATGCAAATTGAATCGGGCGCCAAAATTTTAGTGATTACTGATGATATGCGATCTTCTATTGATAAAAAGAAAGAATTTAAATCCCTATTATTTTTATCCCCCGATAAAAACACCGTACTCTACTCAAGTTATGGTGAAGATGAATCTAATGGAAAAGATATATACCAGCTAAAAAAGATGGCAAATGGCAAATGGGCTCCCATTCCATTAAACATAACAAGTGTTAATACTCCTTTGGATGAAGAATATCCATGTCTCTCAAAAGATGGCAAAACCTTATACTTTTCATCAAAAGGCTATGAAAACATGGGTGGTTATGATATTTTTAAAAGCGAGTGGAACGAATCTACTCAAAGTTGGTTACCTCCTGTTAATATGGGTTCTCCAATTAATTCTCCATTTAACGATATTTACTTTTTAGAGTAATTTTTAACCTAAAATAATTTTTCTTTACCAATAAAATGAATTAATTTGGAGTAGTATAATATGCTACCCCATAAACCCAAAATAAAATTAATTGGCCGAAGAGAATTTGTTAGTTTTCCTTTATTAGAAATAAATAAAGTGGAAGCTAAAATTGATACAGGAGCTTATACATGCGCTATCCACTGTAATAATATTGTTTTAAAAACTGAAAACGAAAAACAAATTCTCACCTTTCAATTATTAGATGATAAAATTTATCAATTTGAAGAGTTTACTCAAAAGAAAATAAAAAATTCGTTTGGTGAAATGGAAGAGCGCTATATTATTAAGACCTTAATTGTTATTGGAGGCAAAAAAGTAAAAACTACCATTTCGTTAAGCGACCGTGAAAATATGCGCTACCCTGTACTTATTGGGCGGCGACTACTAAAAGGAAAATTCATCATAGACGTGAATTTAATTTACACAAATGGATTACATTTAAATACTTTATTAAAATAAACATACTTTATAACTAATGAAAATTGCAATTTTATCACGTAATAAGAATTTATATTCTACAAAACGTTTAATTGAAGCAGCTGAGCTTCGTGGACATGAAGTATTAGTTCTTGATCACATGAAATGTGTTTTGGTAATTGAACAAAGTCGTCCGCATATATATTATAATGGAAAAGAAGTAACTGGTGTTAATGCTGTTATCCCTCGTATTGGCGCAAGTGCTACATTCTATGGATCTGCTGTTGTTCGTCAGTTTGAAATGATGAAAATATTTACAGCCGTTGAATCGCAAGCTTTAGTTCGTTCAAGAGATAAACTACGTAGTTTACAAATATTGGCACGTGCTGGTATTGGCATGCCAAAATCTGCTTTTGCCAACGAACCTAAAGATATTGAATCTGTAATTGCTAGTATTGGTGGTGCACCTTGTGTTGTTAAATTATTAGAAGGCACACAAGGCATAGGAGTTATTTTAGCAGAGAATGATAAAGCCGCCAAATCTGTTATTGAAGCCTTTTTAAAATTAGATGCCAATATGTTGGTACAAGAATTTATTAAAGAATCTAAAGGGGCTGATATTCGTGTGTTTGTGGTTGATGGCCAAATTGTAGGCGCTATGAAACGTCAAGCTAAAGAAGGAGAATTTAGAAGTAATTTACATAGAGGCGGAACAGCATCATTAATTCAATTAAGCGATGAAGAAAGAGCCACTGCTATCAAATCTGCAAAAAAACTAGGCTTAGGAATTGCTGGCGTTGATTTATTACAAAGTAATAGAGGTCCTTTAGTTATGGAAGTAAATTCCTCACCAGGGTTAGAAGGTATTGAAGGCGCTACAGGGATTGATATTGCAAGTAAAATTATTGAATATGTAGAACGTAATGAATTTAATGCGCCTGGACAATAATGCAAGATTTCATTATCAATAAACAAATAATTAAAGCAGGCGAAAGCAAACAAATTGTTTTAAACTCCTATGAGCTTCATACAAAAACAAATATCGAAATTCCTGTTTTTGTATTTAGAAGTAAACATAAAGGCCCTACTCTTTTACTATCCGCAGGAATGCATGGCGAAGAAACAAATGGCATTGAGATTATAAGAAAAATAATTACTCGCGATGAAATTAAAAATTTGAATTGCGGAAATGTGATTGCTATTCCTGTTATTAATAGTGTATCCTTTTTATTTGGCAGTAGAGACTTACCAGATGGTAGAGATTTGAACCGTTGTTTTCCTGGCACTAAGAATGGTTCGTTTGGTAGCCGCATTGCTTATGATTTAATGAAACACATTGTGCCCTTAATTGATTTTGGTGTTGATTTTCATACAGGTGGTGCCAAAATTAGTAACAGCCCACAAATACGTTGTGTATTTGAATTTCCTGAAAATATTTCATTAGCAAAAAAATTCTCACCTCCATTAATTATTGATAGTAAATATCGCGAAGGAACTTTTAGAAAAGAATCAGCTAAAAAAGGTAAGCCTATTTTAGTGTATGAAGGAGGAGAAAGTATGCGTTTTGATTACTCCGCTATAAATGAAGGTGTAAATGGTTGCTTGCGTTTAATGAAAAGCTATCACATGATTGATATTGATATCCCAAAAAATCATGCGGTAAAAATCACGAAAGACACCTGGATAAGAGCAAATAGCAGTGGATTATTTCACATGAATAAAGTAAATGGCTCTTATGTATCAAAAGGTGATTTATTAGGAGTTATTTGTAATCCTTTTGGAAACATTGAACATAATATTCTTTCAACCGTGGATGGCTATATTTTTGGCGTCAATAATCAGCCTGTGGTAAATCAAGGTGATGCGTTGATTCATATAGGAATGGAAGAGTAAACCGCTGTACTGTTTTTCTACATAAAAAACAAAATCATTATGCAACATAATTGTTTTTGGGTAGTATTTATTTAATTAAAAACTTCTTCAAGATAAACACTTAAAGGTTTTAAAACCCTTGAGGTCTTATCTAATCAAAACTCATTTTCAATAATGAAATAGTAAAGCGATGTAGTGTTT
>JBEIPP010000162.1:0-7218 GCA_040376995.1 Flavobacteriales bacterium | reverse complement strand
CTCTACTGAACACAACTCTTGATAGCTTGAAATCTCAAAAAACTCAACTAATTCTACTGGAAAAATCTTTTCTAAAAATTGATTGTCGATAACCATGTTTTTTTTAGCAAATATAGTTTATCCCCAGATATTAGGTGTGATCCGTTAAATTCTCTCTACCTTTTACGGCAAACACAATTTGAATATATATCTGCGAATAAGTATTCGGCATTTTACAGGTCGCTCCTACGGAGCTAATATTATTATTGGTATTTGTTTCTATTAACAGTAAGCCCTTACGGGGCTGTGCATTAAATAACTATTAAAAAAAACAAAATTAACTATTACCTGAAACTACCTTGCTATAAATTGTAGCAATATTGCACACCTAGATTTTTTCCAATAAAAAAGCCTCTCATTTCTGAGAGGCTTTTTTGATGATTGTCAAGTCTGGTAAGGACTTGAGCGGTGTACCCCAGACGGGACTTGAACCCGTACGTCCGCGAAGACACAGGATTTTAAGTCCTGCGTGTCTACCAATTCCACCACCGGGGCATTATGCTTTTAGTGTCTACCATCCCGATAGTTATCGGAACCAACACACCGTGGCATTTTGGTTTAAAAACAAACTCGAGAGTCAGCTTTCGAGCGAAAGACGGGTCTCGAACCCGCGACCTTAACCTTGGCAAGGTTACGCTCTACCAACTGAGCTACTTTCGCTTGTAATTTTATTTAAAAGAACAACCAATTTCATTAATCGGGAGTGCAAAGATAATTGTTTTTTTACTCTGGCAAAATTTTTTTATAAATATTTTATTTTGCTTTTTTTTTATTTTATTATTTGAAATTTTGGTAGCTGAGGTACTCGAAGCTATCCCCCTATCAAACGCTTGATATCATTGAGTTTCATAAGGGCTTCCACAGGCGTTAAGGTATTGATATCTGTTTTTATGAGCTCATCTTTTACCTGTTCCAACACTGGGTCATTTAATTGAAAAAAACTTAATTGATAATCACTTTTACTCTTTGTTTTAGAAGTCATTGTATCAATCGCCTCATCTGAAGAATTCACAGTTTCCACTTCAGATAATTCTAATTCATGATCTTTTTCAAGTTTCTTTAAAATATCATTGGCTCTATCTACCACTTGTTTTGGCATACCAGCCATACGTGCCACATGAATACCAAAACTATGTTCACTACCGCCTTCTTGCAGTTTACGTAAAAAGATGATTTTATTATTCACTTCCTTAACCGACACATTAAAGTTTTTAATGCGAGGGAAATAGGTCGTCATTTCATTTAACTCATGATAGTGTGTAGCAAATAATGTTTTTGCTCTGTTTTTTGGTTGTGAGTGAATGTATTCCGCAATAGCCCAAGCTATTGAAATTCCATCGTAAGTAGAAGTTCCTCGTCCGATTTCATCTAATAAAATTAAACTACGTTCGCTTAAGTTGTTTAAGATACTAGCTGTTTCATTCATCTCCACCATAAAGGTTGATTCGCCACTTGATATATTATCACTAGCACCTACACGTGTAAATATTTTATCAACGATTCCTATTTCTGCACTTTTAGCAGGTACATAACAACCAATTTGCGCCATTAATGTAATTAAAGCTACCTGACGTAATAAAGCTGATTTACCACTCATGTTAGGCCCTGTAATCATCATCACTTGCTGTGAGTCGTTATCTAAGTAAACAGAGTTGCTCACGTAATCAGTTCCAATTGGTAATTGTTTTTCAATTACCGGGTGTCGACCATCTATAATATTAATGGCAAATTCATTAGTGAGAGTAGGGCGAACATATAGATTATCTTTAGCTAATTTCGCAAAGGATAATAAACAATCTAACTTCGAAATTAAGGCAGCGTTTAATTGAATAGGAATTATGTAATCAATTAAATCTCTTACTAAAGCCTCGTATAAAGTTTGTTCTAATACCGCAATTTTATCTTCAGCTCCTAATATTTTTTCTTCGTAAACTTTTAACTCTGGTGTAATATAACGCTCGGCTGTAGTTAAAGTTTGTTTACGAATCCAATCACTAGGCACTTTATCTTTATGCACATTGGTTACTTCTAAATAATAACCAAACACATTATTGTAAGATACTTTTAAGGAAGTAATTCCTGTGCGCTCCACTTCGCGTTGCTGTATTTGTAATAAATAATCCTTTCCACTAAAAGCAATAGCGCGTAATTCATCTAACTCTTCATTTACCCCTTTGCTGATGACATTGCCTTTATTTAATAATACAGGAGCGTCTTCGTTTAATTCATTTTGTAAACGATCACGCATTAATAAACACGGATTTAATTGCTCGGCAATTTTTTGTAACGAATGATTGTCGCAAGTGCTTGTAGCACCCTTAATTAATTCAATTAAATTCAAGGCACGTTTTAATTGTACTAATTCGCGAGGATTAATTTTTCCTGCAGCTACCTTACTAATTAAACGTTCTAAATCACCTATCTCTTTAAACTGTGCAATTAAATCAGCTTGTAAATTGCTATGAACACCAAAATATTCTACAACATCTAAGCGTTCGTTAATAATATCTAATTGCTTTAAAGGTAATGCTAACCAACGTTTCAATAAACGAGAACCCATTGGGGTAACAGTTGTATCAATAATATCAATTAAACATTTACCATTATCATGGCTGCTGCCAAACAATTCTAAATTACGAACAGTAAATCTATCTAACCAAACATATTGGTCTTCCTCCACACGAGATACTGCTGTGATATGTTGTAGTTTATCATGCTTGGTTTCGCCAAGGTAATGCAAAATGGCACCACAACTCATAATGGCTAAACTCAAATGCTCAATACCAAAGCCTTTTAAAGAGCTTGTTCCAAATTGTTTGGTTAAAGCTTCGTAGCCAAAGTCTTGTGTAAATGCCCAATCATCTAATCCAAAAATATAAAAACGATCACCAATTAAATTCAATAATGTTTGGCGCTTATTTTTCTCAAATAAAATTTCGTTCGGTTTAAAACTTTGAATGAGTTTTTCAATGTAAGTATGGGTTCCCTCCGCAACTAAAAATTCTCCTGTTGATACATCTAAAAAAGAAACACCAGCTCGTTCTTTGTCTAAATGAATACTGGCTAAAAAGTTATTGGTTTTGTGCTCTAAAACTTTATCATTAAAACTAACGCCCGGAGTTACTAATTCCGTAACACCACGTTTCACAATCCCTTTTACCATTTTAGGATCTTCTAGCTGGTCACAAATGGCTACACGGTAGCCAGCGCGCACTAGTTTTGGCAAATACGTATCAACGCTATGGTGCGGAAAGCCCGCTAACTCAATATGAGAAGCAGAACCATTAGCTCGTTTAGTTAAAGTAATACCTAATATTTGAGAAGCTCTAATGGCATCTTCGCCAAAGGTTTCATAAAAATCGCCCACACGAAACAATAAGATAGCGTCAGGATATTTTCCTTTCACTTCATTATATTGCTTCATTAATGGTGTTTCTTTTACTTCTGTTGTCTTAGCCATAGAGGTTTAAAGATACAATATCAGGGTGGTGCTGATGTATTTAATTTTTAACAGAAATGAGGAAGTTGTTAATATAATTTGGGCATATCCCTCCTTCGTCGGGTCGGGCTTTTCGTTCCAATCTTTCGTTTGTGTCTTCGGCGTTTCGAGAGCCTCAACGACCTCCGCCACAACAAAAGGATTTTCACTGCAATCCCTTATGCATTTAATAAAAAATCCCATCTTTGTCATTCATGCAGGAGTTTAAGAAACATATCATCAATGCTTGTAAAAGCCATTTAGAGAATAAAATACATTCTTTAAATACCATTACAAAAGAAGTATCAGAATCATCTAATTCGGAAAGTAAAAGTTCGGCAGGAGATAAGCATGAAACATCTAAAGCCATGATGCAACTTGAGATTGAAAAATTAGGAACTCAATTAAAAGAAGCCGAATTGCAATTAGCAGAGTTTGAAAAAATAAATTTCAATAAAATGTTTCAAACCATAGAGCAGGGCAGTTTAGTAGAAACTAATAAAGGTTATTTTTTAATAGGGAGTTCTATTGGTAAAATAACAGTGGATGATAAAATAGTTTTTGTAATTTCTAGCAAATCTCCTTTGGCAATTGCATTTATTGGTAAGAAACAAAAGGATGTTTTAAATTTTAATGGAACTGAGTATGTAATTTTATCAGTTAATTAGCCATACTGAATCAAGTTATGGTGGAATGACGTTGATTATTTTTTATTTTCTATCTCTTTCTTCACAAAATACTTTTTGAAATTATAGGTAAACGTTAGCATATAGTAACGGTTCAAAACGTTAGTTTGAGAATCTTGTATATAGCTGTCGGTATTGGTTCTTGAAACCGAATTGTTTTGATTTAATAAATCATAAACCATTAAACGAAACTCAGCCTGTTTGTCTTTTAAAAATTTATAACCAATACTTGTATTCCATAATGAAATAGATTGATTGAAAGCACTGGTTAAACCTGAGTAATAGGTGTTGCCATATTCACTTTGTAATACTAGACCTTTCCAAGGATTAACTGTAATTTTTATTTTAGATTGTTGAGATAAATAAGTTGTATTAGAAGAAGTTTGTATAGTATTATTTATTTGACTGTAAGAAGAGTTAGAGGATATTGTAAAATCAAATTTCTCGCTAATATTACTGCTAAATACTAAACCTAAACCACCTGTTGCTGTTTTGGCTAAGTTAGTCTGTGTATTGATTAACCCAGGAATATTGGTGTAGTTTCCAGAAAGATTCACACTTAAATTGGTTTTGATTTTTTTAATTGGGAATGTATAATTGATAAATGAGCGTATACTGTAATATCCATCTAAATTAACCGGACGTGTAATTTGAGAACCTCTTTTTAAAGCAATGGAATTGTAAACTACAGTATCTTGGTTAGCTATTAAGGTACTATTACCAATATAATTAGCTGAGTAATTCCCACCTAATAAAGCAAACAAAGAAGTGGCTTTTTCGGTATTTACTCCTGAATATCGTATGTTTAAATTATTTTGAAAATCTTGTTTTAAATCAGGATTACCAGTACTTAATTGCAAAGAGTTGGTATTATTTATTACGTCTTGTAATTGATCAATACTAGGCGCATTATTGCTAGTTCTATAAAATAGTCGTAGATTTTTTTTAGGAGAAAATTTATATTGTAATTGCGCCGATGGTAAAACAGATTCGAAGTTTTTACTTAGTTGGTAGCTTGTTGGGATTTCTTGTTGCTTTGATAACTGAGCCCATTGATAAGCCGCATTGATAGCGAAATTAAATTTTTCTTTTTGAAAACGATAGCCTAAACTTGCTGATTGTGATTGGTATTGATTTCTAAAGACGTTGGTTAAAGTACTATCTAAATCAGAATAATTATATTCTATATAATTGGCATTATAGGTTCTTTTGGAAGAATAATTGTCAGTATAAACTGTGGTGTAATTTATTAATAAAAAATTGTTTTTATTTAATGGTTCGGTATAAGATATATTTCCATTAATGGTTTTTCCATCTTTTAAAATCGCTGATTTTTGATTTAATGAATCTCCAAAAGTTAAAGTGTCTTTGTAATATTCATTTAATGTATATAATCTGTTTTCGCCATTGTTTTTAGTAATGGTTGGAGTGACGTTAATAGAAAAGGTTCTTCCTTTTTTTACAAAAGAGTGACGATATAAGATAGGAGCAGAGATGGAATATCCAAATAAATTGGAGTTGGTATTGTTTTTAGAATTGCTTATAGTAAGTGCGCCCTTTATATTATCTCCTATTAATTTTTTTGCACCTTCATTATTTTGAAATGATAACTTAGGCTGAAATACAATCGAATTCATAGAATCTAACTTCGTTTCAATTTTAAAATTAACACGGTTATTGTAGTTGTTGCTATTGGTTGTATTATTTTCGTTGTACACTAAACCATTATTTGAACCAATAATATATTGTTGAAGTAGAGAAGACTTTGAATCGTTTTGTGTCCAGTTAAAAAAGTAACTACTCGTAACTTCTGTTTTTTTGCACCATTTGTCAGCGTAATTTAATCCAAATAAAGAAGTTGTATTAATACCATTTTGTGCACCTACTAAAAAATTATCGGCGTTGTTTTGTGGAGGTCCGCCTTGTCCGCCACCGCCACCTCTCATGCCTCGTCCACCACCGCCACCACCAGAACTCATCACACCCACTAAGTCTTCAGAAGAAAAATTTTGTTCGTTGATATTATTAGATTGTGCTAAGATTGTGACGCGTCGAGCGCCTTTAAAAATATTAACGATTGCGCCGCCTTTGAATTTGTCTTCGTAACCATAACCTCCATACACTTTTCCAAACACACCGTTTTTAAATTGTGGTTTGGTGGTGATATTTATTGTTTTACTCGAGTTACCATCATCAAAACCTGTAAATTGTGATTGATCACTTTTTTTGTCAAACACTTGAACTTTATCAATGACTTCGGCAGGTAAATTTTTTAAAACGGCATTGGCATCATCTCCAAAAAAAGGTTTGCCATCTACTAATACTTTTTTTACTTCTTCGCCTTGCGCTTGCACTTTACCATCCACAACTTTAATACCTGGCATCTTCGTTACTAAATCTTCGGCAGTAGCATCCTTATTTACTTTATAGGCTTTGGAGCTAAAACTAGTGGTGTCTCCATTTTGTGTGGCTAATGCCTGTTGCGCCTCAATAGTTACTTCTTTTAAATTAGTGGAGTTTTGTTTTAATGCAATAGTAGGAACAATTAAATCTTGATTGGTAACTTGAATAGATTTAAAAACGGGTTTATATCCTAATGAAAGAATTTTAAGAATGTAATTGTTACTTTGAATATTTTCTAATTTAAATTGACCTTCTGTATCTGTTGTGGTTCCTTTTACAAAAGATGAATCGGATTTTAAAATAATAATAGAAGAACCTATGGACGCTTGTTTAGTTTCGTCTATTAGTTTTCCGCTAACCAAAAATGTTTGAGCTCGCATAAATGAAAACAAACAAATGCAAAAAATAATATATAGGTATTTTGAAAGCATGTATGTTTTAAATATACGATTTAGCGAGAATGTAGAGATATTTAAACCCAGATTACGCATTAGAAAATCTATTACGAGCTGAAACCTCTTCAAAACAGAACGCTTTGCCACTTTTTCTCCTTCATCATAGTGGTTACTATGCTTCAGTCAAAAAAGTGTCTGTTTTATTAAGCTTTCAACT
>JBEIPP010000131.1:0-8530 GCA_040376995.1 Flavobacteriales bacterium | reverse complement strand
ATTATGATTGACGCCAAGCTTCTCTGATAAGGCGCGTTTAGAATGTTCATTAGGCTTGCCTTTCTTCAATTCAATAAGCAGTCGCATTCTCTTTTTAATTAAATCATTGCCGTTTTTTGCATGAGTTTTTAAGGTTAATAAATCTTCCTTAATAATTATTTGTTTCGGTAGTGCCATGTTATAATTATTTAATAGTCCAAATGTAAAAAAAAACAATTCAACAAAATTTGGACTATTTTTTATTTATAATTTATATTATACATAGTTTACTTAGTTTGAGATTGTTTCGTCATACTTCCTCGCAATGACGCTTATTTCGCTTTCGTTTTAGCAACATGGTTTTTAAAAGCTTCAGCAACTTCAGCAACTATTTTTTCGTAGTCACTTTTTGCAGCTGCAATTTCTGGCTTCATCAATTCTAATTCATCTACTTGCGATGCGAAGTCTTTTTCTACTTGTTTCGAATCTCCTGTATTTGTTTTTACTTGCTCAACAATTGATTTGTTTTTTCAACCCAGATTATGCATTAGGGTGATAAGATTTTTTTATTACTTAATAAATGCCGACCTTGTGTCGAATTAAATTTTTCACCATATGGGTGCAATAGATACGATTGAATTCAGCGATCAATCGGTAACTGCGTGGGGCGGTATGAAGTTGAGGAAAAAACGGCTTAGTTCTTAACCACTTATTGCCCAAAACCAACCAGTTACAAAATCGCTGTTTTAATTAAACAATATTTGACAATATTTGTGGTAGATTGAGCGTATTAAACAAAAAGAAAGGTTACCAAACATTAACAAAAAGATAGTATTAGAATATTGTTATTTAAAAACCTTTTTATTATGTTTGGCGTCATTCTAAAAACTAGAAACTAACTAAAAAAACAACTATTATGAGTAACAAAAAAACATCAGGCGGTTTTCCATTAATCGTTTCAGCAATTGCTATCGTTATCTGTTTAATAATCGGTATCGTAGTTTATAAATTTGTATTAGGTGATCCAGCTAATTTTGATGCTGAAGGTCCAGAAAAAGGGCATCCTCACAATTTCTTCGGTATCATGTACAAAGGTGGATTTATTGTACCAATTTTATTAGGAACATTATTTACAGTATTATGCTTTTTCTTTGAGCGTTTAATTACAATTCAAAAAGCAAATGGAGCTGGTAACACAGATAAGTTTGTTGCTAAAATTAAAGAATTAATTGGTGCTAAAGATTTTGACGGAGCTATTGCAGCTTGCGATAAACAAAAAGGATCATTAGGAAATGTTGTTCGTGAAGGTTTGATGAAATACCAATTCGTACAAAACGATAACACTATGGATAAAGAAGCTAAAGTTGCAGCTATCTCTAAAGCATTAGAAGAAGCGACTGCATTAGAATTACCAATGTTATCTAAAAACTTAAGCGTTATTTCTACTTGTGCTTCTATTGGTACATTAGTTGGTTTAATTGGAACGGTTGTAGGGATGATTCGTGCCTTCGGTGCCTTAGCTGCAGCTGGCACTCCTGATACAGCAGCCTTAGCAACAGGTATTTCTGAAGCCTTAGTAAATACATTAGTAGGTATCTTATCTTCTGCGTTAGCTATTATTTTCTACAACTTCTTCTCAAACCGTGTAGATCAAATTACTTATGCAATGGATGAAGCTGGTTTCTCAATTATCCAAGAATTCCAAACTTCAGGAAAATAATTTTCATCCCGATAGCTATCGGGACCGTTATGGAATTAAGAAATAAATTTCATCTATTAATTAGTAACTAAAAAATAAGTCATGCCAAAAATAAAACCAGCAAAACATGCACCGAGCATAGATATGACTCCAATGGTGGATTTAGCGTTCTTATTGGTTACCTTTTTCATGCTTACTGCATCATTTCGTATGGCAGAGCCGGTGATAGTGGATCCACCATCATCAGTATCTGATAAAACATTACCAGAAAATACTGTATTAATTACAGTAGATAATATTGGTAGAGCGTTTTTTGGAGTAGGAAATGGTGAAGCTAGAACTAATACTTTAGCAAAAATGAGCGAAAAGTATGGCGTTAAATTTAACGCTGACCAAATTAAAAAATTTGGTGGTTTATCTAGCTTTGGTGTTGAGATAAAAGATTTACCAAGATATCTAGACGCTTCTGAAGCAGAAAGATTAAAGTTTCAACCTCAAAAAGGTGTTCCTTTAGATTCTGTAAATAACCAATTGAGAGACTGGATTCAAATATCTGCTACTGAATTAAATGCTATCTATATGAGAAATAAAGATAAGGCGGAAGAAACAGGGCAAGAGTTTAAAGGTGAAAAGCCTCGTTATGCAATTAAAGCAGATGCTAAGGCAAAATACATTTATGTAAAAGATGTATTTAAAACCTTTACAGATATGAAAATTTACACTTTCAATTTGATTACATCAATGGAAGGTGGGTCATCAGTTCCAGCAGCTGAACCAAAGAAATAATATTAATTAAAAAACTAATTTAACATGGCAGAAATAGCAGAAAGCGGCGGCGGCGGGCATGGTAAAGGCGGTAAGAAACGCGCCAAGAAACAGAGTACCCGCGTGGATATGACTCCAATGGTAGATTTAGCGTTCTTGTTACTTACGTTTTTCGTTTTAACATCAACCTTTAGTAAACCAAAAAGCATGGAGTTAAGCTTACCAGCAGAACCACCTCCAGGAAGCCCACCACCACCAGAGGTTAAGAATGGTGTTACTTTTTTATTGACAAAGGATGATAGAATTTTTTATTATGTAGGTCAGTTTTATGCTGCTGGTAATGAAAAAGGAGTTCCTCCAACGGATTTAAAAGAAACTAATTTTAGTCCTGAAGGCCTGCACGCTTTATTAACTGAGCAAAACAAGTGGGCTATTGAAGAAATCAAAGGCTTAACTGAAAAAAACAAAAACAAACTGTTAGCAGATACAACCTATAAACGTATGGCGGTTGATGCAACAGCGGATACTAAAGCAATTACAGTTTTAATTAAAACGGACGATCAGGCAACCTATAAAAATGCGATTGATATGTTGGATGAATTAAAAATCTGCAATGTTGGTAAACGTGTTTTAGGAGTTGAGATGATGGCTACGGAATATGCATTATTACAAGAAAAAATTAAATAAATATGACAGCAAATTGGAATAGTGTAGTTGACGACTCCAGAAACGATATTGTTTTTGAAGGACGCAACCAAGCTTACGGTGCGTATGAGATACGCCGTAAGTACAATTGGACTGTTACCTTAATCCTTGGATGCATGGTTGGTGCATTAGCCTTAGGAATGGGTATTAAGTTTGTGATGGGTTTAAAAGGTGAAGAGGTTGTGAAAGAACCGGTATTGGATATGACCACTATCGATTTAACACCGCCACCGGCAGATAAAAATGAGCCACCACCGCCACCGCCACCACCGCCACCACCGGTAATGGAAACAGTAAAATTCGTTCCTCCTGTAATTAAGGATGATGCGGTTGAAACGGATCCACCACCACCACAAGATAAGTTAGCAGAAACTAACGTTAGTACTGTTACACAAGAAGGTGATGGAGATGTAGTTGTTGTTCCATCAGAAGGAAATGGTAATGGTGTAATTGAAGAAAAAGCACCAGAAATCTTTACAGTAGTAGAGGAGATGCCAGAATTTCCGGGTGGAGCGATGGAAATGATGAAGTATATTCAAAAAAATATTCAATACCCTCAAATGGCTAAAGAAGCTGGTTTAAGTGGTAAATGTTTCTTGAAATTTGTTGTTAATGGAAATGGAAACATTACAGATGTACAAGTTTTAAAAGGTGTACCAGGATGCGGAGAATGCGACAGAGAAGCAATTCGTGTTGTTAAATCAATGCCAAACTGGAAAGCTGGAAAACAAAATGGTAGAGCGGTGAATGTATTCTTTAACTTACCAATCAATTTCCAGTTAAGATAATATCTTAAAAGCATAAAGTATAAAATCCCTTCCAATAATGGAGGGGATTTTTTTTGAAGCGGATTAAAATAGATGCCCTGTATCCGCCTTTTCAACCATCTTTTTATAATGATTCTTGCCATTTGATAGGTAAAGATTACGCCATTTAACAATACTATTATGATTGACGCCAAGCTTCTCTGATAAGGCGCGCTTAGAATGTTCATTAGGATTGCCTTTCTTCAATTCAATAAGCAGTCGCATTCTCTTTTTAATTAAATCATTGCCGTTTTTAGCATGAGTTATTAAGGTTAATAAATCTTCCTTAATAATTATTTGTTTCGGTAGTACTATTCTATATTTATTTAATAGTCCAAATTTAATAAAAAACAATTCAACAAAATTTAGACTATTTTTATTTATAATTGGTATTAGATTTAAAATATCGCCGATTAAGTTTGTACACAAATTGTTTAGATAATTCTGTAAATACTTTCCTTTTATTTTGTGATAGATTCCTAAAAAATTCCTCTTTGCACTTGCTATTGCAATATGCGCCCACTTTAGAGTGCTTACTGTTGTTTCCTTTCCAGACTTTTCGGTTAAATGTGTTACAACATATTTTGATATATCAAAATATGTTGTTGCTTTATTGCGTAGTACAATACTTTTCTCTGATATTGATTCTTTTACGGTTTCATTAATGTCTGCGGATTTGGCTGAATCCAATACTTTCATCTTAAAAAATGAGTATCCAAAATGCTTTGATTACCATTTTTTTATAACTATTCTCTACCCTCTCTCTTTTTTAATAGGAGCAAAAGCTAATGGATTAGCTGAAATATCTTTTAATAATACTCGTTTTCTATATATGTCAATTGCTAAATATAAAGCATCTCTAAAAGAAGATTCATCTGCTATTTGTTTGCCAGCTATTTCATAAGCTGTGCCATGATCTGGAGAAGTGCGAACAAAATCTAATCCAGCTGTAAAATTTACACCATGACCAAATGCTAATGTTTTAAAAGGAATTAAGCCTTGATCGTGGTACATGGCTAATACACCATCAAATTGTGCCTGAGTATTATTTCCAAAAAAACCGTCTGCTGAGTATGGCCCATAAACCATCATGGTTTCTTTTGCTTTTTCAATGGCAGGAATAATAGCTATTTTTTCTTCGTCACCAATGGCACCGTTTTCTCCAGCATGAGGATTTAATCCTAATACCGCTATTTTTGGTTTACGAATACCAAAATCTTTTATTAAAGACGAGTGTAACTGCGTGATTTTTTCTAAAACATTAGCTGTTGTAATTTTTTCGGAAATATTTTTCATTGGTACATGGCCAGTTACAACTGCTACACGTAAATCATTTGAACACAATAACATTAAAGGTTTGCCACCTAATTTTTCTCCCAAATATTCAGTGTGCCCAGGATAATTAAATCCTGCTTCCTGCATCGAATGCTTATTAATTGGAGCTGTTACTAGCACGTCGATCTTCTTATCAAATAAAGCTATGGTAGCAGCTTCTAAAGATAATTTTGAATATTTGCCGCTTTGCACTGTTGCCTTTCCTAATTCAATCGTTACTTCCTCTTCGTAACAAATAAACACATTAGGCTTTTTTGTATTAAGTTGATTGAAATCTCTGATAGGATTAAAATTAAACTCTTCAAGGTTAAACATCTTTCTAAAATAAGAAACTGTTTTTTGAGAACTAAATAAAACAGGGACGCATAATTCAGATAATGCTGGATCAGATAATGTTTTTAATATAATTTCTAACCCTATGCCATTTAAATCTCCTTGAGATATTCCTACTACTATTTTATTATCTATCATACTACTATTATTATTTTATCCAACCAACCACAGATGCGATATCTATCGTTGCAATATTTTGCCATTTACCTATAGCAGTTACATAAACAGATAAACCTTGTTGATAAGACTCATCACCCATGACAATTTCTTTTAAAAATGCTGAATAGTTTGTTCCAACTTTAAACGTTTGCAAACCAAAATGATGTTTCCCGATTTCCACTCCCTTGTAATAAATAGATCTGCCTTTTGCTTTAGCTTCTACCTCTAAAGAGTAATTTGAATCAAACTCTTTATAGTTTGAGATAAGCATCGTTTCTTTTAAAGGATTTAAAATGTATAATTTCTCTTTAAAATAAAACTCAACAAACGAATTTCGTCCCTTTACTAATTTGTATGAGGCTGGGATTTTAGAAACTGAATTAAAAGTTCCTAAAGTTTTTGCAGTAGATGTTATTAAATTATACTTGACAATAGTCCCTTCTAAATCCGTAATCTTAATGTTTGGAAACAAAAATGTATTCTCGTCAATCCAATAAATTGGAATATCTGTTTTTTTATCTGTTGCCGAAACACCACCATGACCAGCGTCTTCCATTAATACTACTTTGGGTTTTCCTGTAGGAAAGTACTCTAATTTATAGGGTGATGTTCTTCTATCAAACTCAACAGCCTGACCCAAAATTGCTTTAAATGTTAAAGATTTAATTTCAGAGTAAATATTTGTTTTCAAATCAAAGTAGGAATAGTACTTTCCTTTAAAGACATCATTTGTAAAAAAAATAATACTATCATTTGAACAACGTACAAATTTTGCTATTCCATCATGTAATACTTTTTTTTCATTTAAATCAATCACATTACCAATTCCAGAAATTAAATAGCGATTTTTATACAACGTATTTTCACCAACATCACAACGCACATAATCTTTTCCATTTTTTCTTCCAGTAATTGCCATAATTTGCTCTCTGCCTGTGTAAGCATTGTCTTCAAAATTATAGCGGTAAATTAACTGACCCAAGTTTGCCTTATTTGCTTCGTCGTAATGAACTACAATTAAAGATTCGATTGCACTGCTTTGAGCAAAACTCAAAACAGAACAAAATAAAATGATATGTAATAAAAATTTCAAAGAAAGGATTTTAATTATAAATTAGAGAAGAAATCAAATAACAATCTTACGCCATAACCTGTACCACCTTTACCTCTGTAGCTATCTTTAGCAGTAACAAAAGCGGGGCCTGCAATATCAAAATGCATGTAAGGATAATCAGTATACTTTACTAAAAACTTACCCGCAGTAATTGCTCCGCCATATGGGCCACCTAAATTCTTTTGATCAGCAATGTCAGATTTAATTAATTCATCGTATTCATCCCAAAATGGAAATTCAGCTAAACGTTCGTGCATACGCAATCCACTCACTGTTAAATTAGTTTTTTGTTCGTCGGTTGCTGTTCCCATACTCACAATACCGTACTGACCAATTGCTGCTGCTGCAGCACCAGTTAAGGTTGATAATTCAATGACCATTTCTGGCTTATAACGTTTCGCGTAATGAAGCGCATCTGCTAAAATCATACGGCCTTCTGCATCTGAATTTAACATCTCAACCGTACTTCCATCCATCATAGTAATAATATCCCCAGGAGCAAAAGCATTAAATCCAGGGCGATTATCAGTAGCTGGCACTAATGCAATCACATGCACATTTAATTTAGCTTTAGCAATAGCATACATCGTACAACCAACTGCCGCTGCACCAGCCATATCGCATTTCATTAAATCCATACTATTTGGTGTAGGTTTTAAACTTAATCCACCGGTATCATAAACTACACCTTTACCAACTAAAACATAAGGCTTTTTATTTTTTGCATTTTTTGGTTTGTACTCCATGATTGAAAATGTTGGTTCGTCAACGCTACCAGCATTAACAGCTAATAAACCACCCATTTTTAATTGTTTGATTTTAGATTTATTTAAAACCTCCACTTTAAAGCCAGCTGTTTTTCCCATTGTTTTAAAAGCATTTGCTAAACCTGTTGCATTTAACACATTTACTGGCTCATTAACTAAATCACGAGCTTTTAAAGTGGCGTCAATAGCTATTGATAAATTAGAAACATGTTGTGGTGTTACTTTTGCATCCACAACATTAATTGCAGCTAAAGTGTTTCTGTTTTTTTTAGCGCTTGGTTTATGCTTAATAAATTGATAATTTGCTAATGCTATTCCCTCAGCTAATGCTAAAGAAAAATCTGCATTTGCTAATTCGTTAATTATGGAAATTGATGAACGTTTTTCTGAATTTAAATTATCTGCAATAGTAGCTCCATTTTTACGAATTAATTCTAATGTAGTGTAATGATTTTTTTTATCGTCAATCAATATCAAAAAAATTAAACGTGATAAGGTATTAATACAAATGAATTTTTTATCGTTTGTTTTAATATCATTAGAAATATAATCTACTTGTTCTTTCGTTAGATTATATTCTGCTTTGTTTTTAAATGATGAGCAAATGATAGCTAAACTTTGTTTACTATCTGTTTGATTTTTTTTAGATATAGTTGTCATATGTGCGAAATTACTAAAAATCAATGATTTGGTGAAAATCGGATAATGTTTTATTAACTAATACATGCTTAAACCCAGATTACGCATTAGAAAATCTATTACGAGCTGAAACCTCTTCAAAACAGAACGCTTTGCCACTTTTTCTCCTTCATCATAGTGGTTACTATGCTTCAGTCAAAAAAGTGTCTGTTTTATTAAGCTTTCAACT
>JBEIPP010000155.1:0-7542 GCA_040376995.1 Flavobacteriales bacterium | reverse complement strand
GTTGAAAGCTTAATAAAACAGACACTTTTTTGACTGAAGCATAGTAACCACTATGATGAAGGAGAAAAAGTGGCAAAGCGTTCTGTTTTGAAGAGGTTTCAGCTCGTAATAGATTTTCTAATGCGTAATCTGGGTTTAATGGGTTCTGAAAATAAAGAAGTATTAGTTGTTTTAAGAAATGAAAAAGGATTAGAAAGTTTTTCAAAGGTTATTGTAGATCAAAATAACAACGTTACAGTGACCGCTGATAGCGATTATAAATTAGATATTGGAACTTACACAGTTATTGCTTCTTCAAATAACAGATTATACAGCCAAAAGGTATTTGTAAAATATGATTAAAATAAACCAACTTCGGTTGTTTTTACCCAACCTTCATTTCCATTTTCGAGTTTAATATTGGTCCATTCGATATTAGACTCAAGTACACCAACTTTCGTTCCTTCATGCAAACTGAACTTTGTTTTTGATGAAATATTTGGCTCTTCGTGAATTTTAGATTCTCTATTGGTAATAACTGCAAAATTTACTTCTTTTTTATCTTCTAAGGCAGAGAAACCTAAAATCATTGCTGAAATAAATACAATTAATGAAATAGCACTCACAAAGAATCCTATCCTTTTTAACAAAAGTTGATTGCTCACAAAAAATAAAAAGGCGAAGGTTAAACATCCAATTAAACTAATTATACTAAACCAAGCCCATCCAGTTGTTGAAAGAGCGTTTACTAAACCAGATTTAATAGCGATAATAAAAAAATTTTCTTTGCTTTCTATTTTGTCAATAGTTTTATCGTTAGCAATTTTTAAATTAGTTTTTACGTCCTTATTATTTGGTTGCAATTTATTAGCTAGTTCATAATTATAAATAGCCTTGCCTAATTCATTATTTTTATAGTAAGCGTTTCCTAAATTATAATGTAGTTTGTAAGAGGTAGAACCTTCTTTTAAAATAGATTCATAAAGAGAAATAGCTTGTTTGTAATCTTTATTACTGTAGGCTTTTTCTGCTCTAACTTGTAAATCATTACTAGCAATTATTGAAGTTGATATAAGTATCAATAAAAGCGAAAATAATAGGTGAGGTATTGATTTCATTTTTCTGATTACTTTTTGATTTGTTCTTCAATTTGTGAAATTAATTCAATGGTATCTTGATAAACTTGTTTTAAATCTCCAGTAACAGCACTAGGAGCATATTTAGCAAATTCGCAAGTGTTTAATGTGTTAATTAGCTGCTTAGCTGTTTCGTCTTTTATCTGTTTAGATAATAATATTTCTGTAATTCTTTCTTTAGATAAGTCGGCTATAGGTAATGCAAATTTATCGCCAATATATTTATTGAGAGCATTTAATACTTCTGTGAAAAATAAATCCTTATTATTAGATAACATATGTTTTTTTGCAATCGCTAATTGTTTTTTAGCCAATTTAGCTGCTTTACGCTCTTTTACAGCTACAATATTGCTATTGGCTTTGATACGTTGCCTAACAAAAAACAATGCTCCAAAAAACAATAGAGTAGGGAATATCAAAAATAAGTAATGTGTAATTGATGAGAAGAATTCTTCATCATGTTTTTTTAAGCCTAAATCACCTGTTTTAATATAGCGAATATCATTTTCACTTTCTTTAATTCCTTTTTTTGTTGGTGTAATAATTTGAGCGCTTCCTGGATCTCCCTCTAAAACAGTTAATTTTAAATCAGGAGAAGGTATAGACACATATTGTTTTTTATCCGCATTAAAATAATTGAAACTTAAATTATTTAATATGAATTCACCTTTTTCTCTTGGAATTATTAAATAGTTATAGGTAATATTTCCAGATACACCTCCTCCGTTTGTTTTTACATTTTCATTTATTTTAGGGTCATACGTTTCAAAGCTCTCAGGAAGGTTTAGTTTTAATGGTTCTAATAATTTGATATTGCCTTTACCACTTATTGTTATTTTTAAATTAATAGCTTCATTAGCTTTTACTTGATACTTATCCAATTCTACTTTGTATCCAAAATCACCCACAGCTCCCGAAAATTCAAGAGGCTTGTTTTCAACTGGTAAAGCTTGTACCTCAACTTTTACAGGTTTACTTTTAACTTTAATAGCTACATCTTCATATCCACCTGCTCCAAAAAATTGTTCAAATATATTACGTGGTTGGTGTTTAGTTTGTCTTCTAACAATACAATCTAACTCAACCGGCTCAATTGTAATAGCTCCCGTTCTTTGAGGAAATAAATAGACGGTGCAGTAATCGGCTACATAATATGTTATGCCATTTACGTTTTCTTGTCTTAAGTTGATTTGTTGATTTGAATTTTCTTGTTGCGACCAAAAACCATTGTATGGAGGGAACTTAACATTTTGAAAGCCTCTTAAATCTACTCTTGAATATACTTTTTGTGTGAGTGTAATTTGTTCTCCTATGTAGCATTTTGTTTTACTTAAATAGGTTCTTACAAATAAATCATCTCCACTAATTTCACTAGCATATTGATTTTTTTCTTGTTTTTGTTGCTGTGTTCCTTGAGCACTTTGATTTGATTGTTGTTGCTGAGGTGAAGCTTTTGTAACTTCAATTACTATTGGTTTTGTTTCAAGTTTTTGTCCACTCGATAAAACTGACGCTGATCCAATAGTAAATTTACCTTCTTTTTTAGCAGCAATAAATAAGGATATGGTTGTAGATTGAGAAATATTGCCATTAACCATACTCATACTCTGGCTTTGATTTGGACCTGAGTAGATATCAAAATTATTAAAATTTGGATAGGCTAAATTGCTACCACTTCCGTTTAATGTAAAGGCTATTTGAAAAACTTCGCCAACAGAGACTTTGTTTTTACTAACCTGAGCAATAAAACTTGGCGTTTGGGCAATCGCTAAACTACTAATGAATAAAAGGAATATGTATAATTTATTTTTCAATGTTTTATTTCACTTACACTCATCATTTTTTCTACCAGTCTTTCTCAACTTTTACTTTATTGGCAGGATCTCCTTTTTTCTTTCTATTTGCTTGTAATTTTTTCTCATTATTCTTTAACGCATTAAGCATTTTTTCAGCTTGTTCCTTGCTCATTTGAGGTTGCTGAGCTTCCTGCTTATCTTTCTCGTTTTTGTTATTAATATCTTCTTTTTCTTTTTTCTCCTGATCTTTTTTCTCTTGGTCTTTTTTCTCTTGATCCTTTTTATCGTTGTTTTTGTTTTGATTTTTTTGTTGCTCAGCTAGTTTTTTTTGCGCGTAAGCTAAATTGTAACGAGTATCTTCATCTTTAGAATTTAATTTCAGCGCTTTTTTATATCCAAAAATAGCGTCTTCATAATTTTTTTGCATCAATTTTGCATTACCATAGTTATGCCAAGCTTTTTGTATGGTATCTGCATTTGAAACAGATTTAGCGACTACCTCAAATTGTTCGGCTGCTTGGCCGTATACTAAATTAGCTGCCGAATCAGGGGTCATTCTTTTATTTGGCGTTGGTATTTTTCCTGATTTAATTAATTCGGCTGTTTTATAATAAGCATCACCTAAATTGAAGTTTGCTTTATAATAAGTTTGTTTTTCCTTTAATGATTTTTTGTAATTATTTGCTGCTTCCATAGGCTTACCTCCATGATAAGCATCGTTTCCTTTACGCAAAGCCATTTTTTCTTCTTGAGCAATTCCTGCAAAAGATAGTGAAGTGATAACTATAGATATGTATATATTACGCTTTTGCATTATTAAATAAATTCAATTTTTTCCAAATTTTACTCACTCTTTCTGATACTAGCACTTCTATTACTAAAAATAATAAAGCAGCTCCTAAAAACCATTGAAATTGGTCTTCGTAATCCGTATACATTTTACTTTCCAATTGTTTTTTATCTAGTTCAGCAATCTTACTTAAAATGTTATCTAAGCCAATATCCGAACTTGTAGCTTGAACATAAACACCATTTGAAGCGGTAGAAATATCTTGTAATATTTTAGAGTCTAGTTTAGTAATAACTGTATTTCCAGCATTATCTTTTTTGTAACCACTTACTACGCCATCAATTACATTAGGGATAGGGACACCAGATTCTGAACCAACGCCTATTGTATGAATGACAATATTTTTCTTTGCCGCTTCTTCTGCTGCATCTACAGCACTTTCTTTTGCTTCTTCGTTGTTTTCTCCATCGGTAATAATCACAATGGCTTTGTTTTTCCCTTCGTCTTTTCCAAAACTTTCTATTGATAAATTAATAGCGTCAGCAATATTTGTTCCTTGTACGGGAACTATTTTATTACTGATACCTTCTAAAAATAATTTAGCAGAACTATAATCGGTTGTAATTGGTAATTGAACATAAGCTTCTCCAGCAAAAACTACTATTCCTAATCTATCGCCTTGCAATTTATCAATCATGTTTTCGATAGCAATTTTTGCTCTCTCTAAACGATTAGGTGACAAATCTTGAGCCATCATACTATTAGAAACGTCTAGGCAAACCATGATATCAGCGCCTTCTCGTTTTACATCTTGTAATTTAGAGCCAGTTTGTAGATTGCAAATTCCAAGAATTAAAAAAGTAAAACCAATTAAGAATAAAATAAATTTTGTGTTTTTCTTGGCTCTTGAAACATCAGGAACTAATTTATTAATTAAACCAATATCTCCTAATTTTTTTAAATTCTTTTTTGCTCTATAGCTATACCAAATATAAATAGCTATGCAAATTGGAATAATTGCAAAGGCATAAAAAAATAGGTGGTTTTCGAACTTAAACATTATGGTATAGCTTTAAAAACAAATCGTTTTAATAAGAATTCTAATAATAAACAAATAGCACCAGCAAGGGCCAATGGCAAAAAGTGTTCAGCTTTATTGGTAAAGCTTTTCTCACTAATAATTGTTTTTTCTAGTTGATCAATTTCTTTATATGTTTTTTCCAAACTTTCTCTATCGGTTGCTCTAAAGTATTTACCACCTGTCATTTTACTAATTTGAGTCATGGTTGCATCATCAATATCCACATCAGCATAATCATATTCTATTTGACCATTTGGATATAATGCAATAGGTTGTAATGCTTTGCCTTTTGTACCAACACCAATACAATATACTCGAACTCCAAATGTTTTAGCAATATCTGCTGCGGTTAATGGTGCAATTTCTCCTACATTACTTACCCCATCAGAAATTAAAATCACTACTTTACTTTTTGCTTTACTATCTTTTACACGCGCTACCCCATCTGCTAATCCTAAACCAATGGCAGTTCCCTGATCCAACATACCGGCTTTAATATCACCAAACATGTTTTTAATAATTTTGTGATCGGTAGTTAAAGGACATTGTGTAAATGCTTCGCCGCTAAAAATTACAAGGCCTATTTTGTCATTTGGACGAGCATCAATAAAATCACCCAACACTTCTTTGGCAACTTCTAAACGATTGGGTTTAAAATCTTTTGCCAGCATAGATAACGATACATCTAAACTCACAACAATGTCTATACCTTCTGTTTTAGTGTCTTTCCAGCTACTGCGTGATTGAGGGCGAGCAATGGCTAATATTAATAATGAAATACATAATAATCGTAAAACAAATAAAACGTGTCTGAATTTTGCTTTTAAAGAAGATTTTATTCCTGTAAATAAATTAAATGATGAATAGTTAACTTCTCCTTCGTATGTTTTTAATTTATAGATATACCAAACAATCATCAAAGGAATAATGATGAATAACCAAAACCAATGCTTTTCGGCAAATTGTATGTCTTTAAAATAGGAGTACAAGATATTAGTTATTAGTTTTTAGTTGTTTGATTTGTTTCACTTGAGTATTTTGATCCTTTAATTTCTGTGTTTTTTAAATATTTTATCAATCCAGCAATCATTCCAGTAACTTCTTCAATATTTATAATAAGTTGTTCTTTTAGTTTTTCTTCAACTAATCCCAGTTCGTAAGCGAGTATTAGTTGTGTTTTAACTTCATATAATGAACCTTTTGAAATTGATAAAAAGTTCTTGAATTCATTTGTTCCTCCTCTTCCAAAACCTTCAGCAATATTTGAAGGGACTGAAACTGCGGCACGTCTAATTTGATCTTTTAATCCAAAATCTTTACTAAATAAAGGCTCATTTGTTATTTTATAAATCTCAATAGTTAGAGCTTTGGCTTTTTGCCAAGCTAACATATCTTCAATTTTTGTAAACCCTTTATTTTTTTCTTCGTTCATTTCTTACTTTAATTATCCAACAACTTATAACTTCTCTCCAATAACTTCTTTTACTTCTTCCCTCATAGTTCCTTTCACGAAATCAAAAGCATTGTTTAACGTTAAAGTATGCTCTGTTTCAATTGGAATTTGTTTTGCGAATTTTACAAAATCGGATAGTGTTAATATCTGAGTTAATTTTGATTTGCTTTCTGAATCAATAACTTGTGATTTAAATATTTTTATGATTTCATCAGAAGTTAATTCTAAGGCATTAATATTAAATCGTTCTTCAATATATAATCGAACCGTATCAGCTATAGATGAATAGTATTCTTTTGTTTTATTTTCTTTCCAGATGGCTTCTTGTTTTATTTTTTCTAAAGTTTCCAAAGCTGAAATATGCGCAGGAATTTTAGGCTTTTCAATAATAGTTTCCTGTGGTTTTTTCTTATTTAGTTTGATAACAATGATGGTTATGATAATTGCTATAGCTAAAATTGCCAAGCCCCAGTAAGCATATGGTAGATACCATCTCCAGTCAAACGGCTCATCATATGGCGGTTTTATATCTTTTATTTTTGCTAAAGAAGTATCTGTAGCAACTGTGTTTACCGTTAAATGAAGTGGCTCTGTATATAAAGGATTAGCAGTATCTTTATTAATTACAAACTTAAACGGAGCAATATAATAAACTCCTGTATCAAAGGATGTAACGGTTAGTTGTATGTGTTGTTGAACAATGTTGGGGTTGTTTTTATTAGGGATAGTTGTATCAATTTGAGTGATATTTACAATCTCTAATCCTTTTTTAATGGTATCCTCAATTACCGGCCACAATACATCTATGTTTTTTTGAGTAGAGGCATCATAGTTTAAATAGATATCTAATTTAGTTTGTGCACCAATTCTGATTGTGGAAGAATCAATAACTGCGTGAACTTCAACAGTAGTTTGAGCTTTAGCAAATGTGACTGCTAAAACGGATAAGAATAATAATATGTATTTTTTTATATTCATAAATTTGTTCTCGACTCCGCTCGAACAGACAAAATTTATTTTCTCTGTTGTCCCTTCTGTCTCTTTAGTCTTTTCTATCTTTTCTTAAATAATGTCATTAATGGTTTAATATATCCTTCGTGAGTATGTATCGTTGTATAATCTACTCCGCTTTTTGTAAAAGTATCTTTTAATTGTGCTTCAAATTTTAAGTGATTTATTTCTAATTGTTTTCTAAAAGATTTATCACTTGTATCAACCCATATTAATTTCCCCGATTCATTATCTTTTAATTTAATTAAACCGATATCAGGTAATGTGTTTTCATTTTTATCATTAATTCTTAATGC
>JBEIPP010000125.1:0-9137 GCA_040376995.1 Flavobacteriales bacterium | reverse complement strand
GTTGAAAGCTTAATAAAACAGACACTTTTTTGACTGAAGCATAGTAACCACTATGATGAAGGAGAAAAAGTGGCAAAGCGTTCTGTTTTGAAGAGGTTTCAGCTCGTAATAGATTTTCTAATGCGTAATCTGGGTTTAATTAATACAATTATCTACACTGAATTTTTCTCTCGGTTCATTCTGATAACGTTGGCTAAAGATTTTAGGGCTCTATCATGTTTCTTTACAAATGGATTGTCTAAATCCCAAACATAGCCTGCTAATACAGAGCATATTTGTTTTTTAATTTCAGGGTCTGGATTTTCTGAAAAAAAGATTTCATGTAAATCACCTTCATACCAACCAGCAACGTATGATCTAAAGGTATTAATACCTTGCATCATATAATCTGTATAATCTTTTTGCCAATCTACTATATTTCCTTTTAAAGTTTCACAAACCAATTTAGCAGCCTTGTTGCCAGATTCCATTGCAAATGTTACGCCCGAAGAAAATACGGGATCTAAAAATTCAGTGGCATTTCCACAAAGAACAAAACCATCACCATATAACTGTTTAGTTGAAATAGCATATCCTTCTATCGTACGTGGCTCAAACATCATTTCAGCGTCAGCAAAACGAACTTTAGTATGAATATCCGCTGCTATAATTCCTTTCATTCTTTCAGTTGGATCCTCAGGAAAATCTTTAAAAAATTCAGGGTCAGCTACAAAACCAACAGAAGTTACTCCATTAGAAAAAGGAATAATCCAAATCCAAGTACGTTGCTGATGAACTACAACAGTAATGCGATTACCATCAATTCCTTCTGGACGTTTTATGTCTTTAAAATGTGTGAAATGTGTTTTGCGAGGCTCAAAGCTTGAAGGTTTATCTAAACCAAACATGCGAGGTATAACGCGTCCATATCCACTTGCGTCAACAATAAATTTAGCTTGTATTTTTTGTTGTTCCCCATCTTTATTTACAATTGTAGTAACCGAATCGGTTCCATTAAATTTAATGTCTATTACAGATATTTCATGTTCAACTTCTACACCCATTGCAGCCGCAGTTTCTGATAAAATTTTATCAAATTGCCCACGAGGGACTTGCCATGTCCAATTCCAACCTTTACTAAATTGATCTGTAAAATTAAAGTCGCATACTTCATTTCCGCGGACAAACTTAGCTCCAAATTTTTCTTGGAAACCAGCTTTTTTAACAGCCTCTAATAATCCTGCTTCTTCCAAATGATCCATTACTCTTGGCAATAAACTTTCTCCAATAACAAAACGAGGAAATTTTTCTTTTTCTACAATCTTAACTTTATATCCAGCCTTATTAATAATACTAGCGGCTATTGATCCCGCAGGGCCAGCACCAATAACCAAAACATCTACTTGGGTAGTTTGCATACTTTTAAATTTAAGTAAATTTACATTGTTTTAGTAATAATACAACTCGCTATACTGTTTTTTATTAGTCTTTATGCCCATTAAATCAGGCTTTCGCAAAAATTTATTTAACAAGTTAACTGATAAATTTTTCCAGGAAGTGATTTAATAAAGTTAGAAAATTCTAGCTGTAATAGAAATGTTGATGTTTTACTAATTGAAAAATTAGTAGCGTAACAAATCTCATCTATATGCATTTGACTTTTATTATCAAACGCTTTAATAATTAATTGCTCATCCGCAGTAAGGTTAATTAATAATGGTATTTGAGTATTCTTTTTAGCTTTTACTTCTTCGTTCCAATTCATCATGTAAAGTAAATCCGCTGCACTCTCAATTAAGTTAGCACGATGTGATTTTATTAAACCATTGCAACCTTCACTTAACGCATCATTGGCCCTACCTGGGTAAGCAAAAATATCTTTATTATATGAATTGGCAATAGTTGATGTAATTAAACTACCTCCACCTCTTTTTGATTCAACAACTACTAAGGCGTCACACATTCCAGCAACAATTCTGTTTCTTTTCGGAAAATTTTCTTTGTCTGGGTTTGTTTCACTTAAAAATTCAGTTAACAATCCGCCTTGTTCTATCATCCTTTTGGCATAATTAGAATGCACAGATGGATACACTCTATCTAAACCATGCGCTAAAACACCAATTGTATTTAATCTATTTTCCAAAGATTCTTTATGAGCCGTAATATCAATACCATAAGCTAAACCACTCACAACTAAACATCCACTTTCAGATAAATCTTGGATTAATTTTTCAGTCATTAATTTCCCATAAGAAGAAGGTGTTCTTGTTCCAACCACAGCAATAACCTTTTCAACATTTAAATCGGCATTACCTTTAAAATAAAGCATAACAGGACTGTCCTTGCAATTCTTTAATCGTTTTGGAAAATTTTTATCTGTAAAAAACAATGGCGTAATTGATTTCTCTTCAATAAACTTCCGCTCTTTTTCGGCACGCTGCAATACTGATTTACTATTTAAAATCGCCGACGATGTATATGTTCCAATGCCAGGTATTTTTTCGAGTTGCGCTTTTTTAGTTTTAAAAACTTGCTCTGCACTTCCACAATATGCTACTAAATTTTTAGCTAACACATCTCCTACTCCATCTAATAAAGTTAGACCTATTTGGTATGTTAAATCGACAGAGTTCATTTGTTAGATAATATATTGTGTTTGTAAAAATAAACAGATAATGATTAAAAACATTAAATATATTTAAACAGGAGTCCTTTTTTTACACATGAGATTTATGCCCAAACTTTGGCTGAAGTAAAGGAAGGAGTAGAAGATAAATCAAATAACAAATCCTTACCAGGAACAGACAGTGTTTTTTTAGATAAAACAAAAGCAGTGGCCGTTGATTTAGAAGGTATTTTTTATGACCACAACTGAGGGCATTCATACATTGGATTGCGAATTAGTTGGTTACAGAAACAATAACTGTATAAAGGAATGATACAACTTATGTAACTATTTTTAATCAATTGTTAGATAAGGTGTTAATATCAGCCGGTAGGTTTGAATAAAATTATCAGATGCAATTAGGATTGAAGGATTAAAATCTATAAATCAACAACAATTTAAAACTGATATTCAACTAGATTATAAAAAAACATCTTTTGGTTGGAGTATCGTATTTTATAGTTTAATGGGAAATATAGCAGTTGTTTTTACAAAGCGTATTACATAAGTAAAATGAGTCTGGAACCGGTTTCAATACACTTAATATAAAATATAGTTTAAGACCAAGAGACGTGAGAACTCCACCAATATTTTTACTACAACTTATGCTTAAAAATAATTTTATTTAGCATTTTTTACAATCAAATAACTTGAATATATAGTATCTTTACAACAAAAAATAAATAATGGAAAATAATTTTAGAAATACAAATTTGAACAATATTGAAAACGCAACGATTGTAAACGAAAGGTCTCTTTTTGCATCTGTATTTACGTGGATGTTTTTAGCATTAGCTGTTACAACAGTTTGCTCTTTATTATTTGCCTATAATCCCGATTTAGGTCAGTTACTATACAAATATGATGAATTTGGCAATAGAATTGGAACATCGATAATTGGATGGATAGTTATGCTGGCCCCATTAGGCTTAGTTATGGTGATGAATTTTGCATTTAATAAACTATCCTTTATTGCCTTAATGGGAATATTTTTCGGATTCTCTGCATTAATGGGAATTAGCTTAAGTTCTATCTTTTTAGTTTATAATTTAGATTCTATAGGAGTTGTATTTGCAAGCACTTCTGCGTTATTTGGTGTGATGGCCGTAGCAGGTTATACTACAAAAACTGATTTAACCAAAATGGGTTCATTATTAATGATTGGATTAATTGGAATAGTTATCGCTTCATTAATTAATATGTTTATGCGAAGCGATTCAATGGGATACATTATCAGTATAATCAGTGTTATTGTATTTACAGGATTAACCGCTTACGATGTCCAAAAAATAAAAGCATTAGCTCAAGCAAATGATGGATCTTCTGACTTTAAAAAAATGGGGGTAATGGGTGCATTAACTTTGTATCTTGATTTCATTAATTTATTTTTATCTCTATTGCGTTTATTCGGAAAAAGAGATTAATCCTAAATAAATACTATTAAAAAAGTCCTTGAAAATTACAAGGACTTTTTGTTTTTTTCTTCAATCCATTTTGCCATGTACTTAGTGCCTGAAATGGTATGATGCATGAGCATGGTGCCCATAAAATTTTGTTCACGATGTTGGTGTAAATTTTCTTTTAAACTTTTTAATTTCTCTATGAATAAGTTGCTGTGACTTGTTTTGTCAAAAATCTGATTGATGATTTGTATACCATGTTTCTGAGCCTTTAACCATAAAGGTTGATTTGTATACAAATCAATGGAAGCTTTAGCAAAGTCTTCAGCATCATTTGCTATAATGCCTGCCCAATCTAATTTTCCATGCATGGCCTCAGCCCCAACAGGCGCAGTTACGCTGGGAGTTCCACATTCCATGGCGTCTATTAACTTACCTTTTAAACCGGCTCCAAAACGTAATGGCGCTAAACATACTCGTGCTTTGCTCATTACTTCGTGAGCATTTTCTGCTCTCCCTTTAATTAAAAATCCATCTTTTGGTTGATGTAACTGATTCACTTTAGGAGAAGGATAGGCGCCATAAACATGTAATTCAGTATTAGGCAAATGTTTTCGGATGATGGGCCAAATGCTCTCTTTTAAATACAACACGCCATTCCAATTTGGTTCGTGTAAAAAATTACCAATCGTTATAAAGTGCTCACGTTGTTCAAAAGAAAACCAATGTTTGATTTTTTCTACTGATAGGTTATCTAATAAAAACGGAGTGTAGTGAATTAATGAAGCATCAATTTTAAAAATATCACTTAGCAAGCCCATTTCATAAACTGAAATCATTAAGGTTAAATCGCATCTGTAAATGCTTGCTATTTCACGCTTGGCAACATCTGTCAATAACAAATCACGTATTTGAAAGACTCTTTTTTCTTTAAATGCTTGTTGGCGAGCTAAACGCAAACAGTGTAAATCAATAGTGTCTAAAACTCGAATGGCATCAGGACAGTTTTCGGCAACACGCCAACCAAATTGTTCCTCAATCATAAACCGATCAAATAAAACTATAGTTGGCTTTAGTTTTTTAATAAAATCATCAAAACTGCTATTATTTAACTCAATAGTTACTTTTTCGATATTATATTTCAGAAAATCAATACTAAAATTACTATCTGCTGCTGCGCAAGCGAAGGTAATTTTCCAATTTAATTTTTGAAACTGTTCAATTAATTGCACAGTTCGGCTACCTGCTGCCGAAGAATTTGGCTCTGGCCAAACGGCTCCGATTAATAATATATGTTGAGGGGCTTGCATTCAATAAATGCAAAAAGCCCCTATAAAAAGGGGCTTTTGAGCTGGTGGTACCTCCAGGAATCGAACCAGGGACACACAGATTTTCAGTCTGTTGCTCTACCGACTGAGCTAAGGTACCAACGTATTCGGGCTGCAAATTTAATAGAAATATTTATACTACAAAAAGAAATATTAAAAAAACTTAAATAGATGCGAGATATATAGTATTTAGTTACTTTTATAACCATTGAATTTAGTAATAGATATAGGTAATACGCGTGTAAAAGCTGCTTTATTTCAAAATAGTAACCTATTTGAACTTAAAGTTTATAATTCTGTACATGAATTACTAATAGATCTAAATTTTATAAATCAAGCCAAAAATGCCATTATTGGAAGTGTGGTGGACGATTTAAACGATTTTTACATCACTTTACATAAAAAAATCCCCACCATAGTATTTAATTCAACAACTAAAATTCCACTTATTAACCTATATGCTTCAGCTGCAACCTTGGGTTCTGACAGACTTGCGGCATCTATTGGCGCTTATTCATTGCATCCAAATTCTAACGTGTTAGTTATTGATGCAGGAACTTGTATTAAATATAACTTCACAAATTTTAAAAATGAATATTTAGGGGGAAGTATTTCTCCTGGAATTGAAATGAGATTTAAGTCGTTAGAACATTTTACTAGCAAATTACCATTAATTAACTTTGATGCATCTTATAGAGAATTAATTGGCGAAAACACAAAAAACTCTATATTATCAGGTGTTATAAACGGCAGCATAGCTGAAATTGATGGAATTATGTTTGATTATAAATCAAAATTTCCAAATATCATATGCATTTTAACTGGGGGGGATAGTGAATTCTTGGCAAAACGGTTAAAAAATAGCATCTTTACCCACCAAAATTTAGTTTTAAAAGGACTCAACGATATTTTAAATTATAATCTTGAAAAAAAATAAACATATTACTTTTTTGAAAACAACATTCATTACACTTGCTTTTTTAAGTCTAAGTTCATTTTCACTTGCTCAAATATTAACCTCAAGCCCTTATTCAAGATATGGGTTAGGCGAAACTAATTTACAAACCTTTGCAACTCCTGCCGCAATGGGAGGATCCTTTATTGCTTATCATCAAGATACAATCGCTCCATTTTTTATAAATTCTGCTAATCCTGCAGGTTTAGCAGGAATAAGATTAACTACATTTGAATTAGGCGGTCAGGCTCAGTTTACAAAAATAAGTAGTACTACCTCATCATTAAATAAAAAAAACATCAACTTTTCATATGGTTCTATTGGCTTTCCTATAAAACGTATAGGCGGTGCCGCATTTGGCATTATGCCATATAGTACTGTTGGTTACAAAATTACATCTACTCAAGAAGAAGCTAACGTTGGAACTATGAAGTATGTTTTTCAAGGAGACGGAGGTATCAACAAAGTATTTATTGGCACAGGATTAAAGCCTTTTCGTAATCAAGCAAATAAATTTTACAACTCTAACTTAGCAGATACCCTTATCAAATACAATCAAACATCAAAATACAAGCATAAAAAATTTGTCAAACAATTATTATCAGAGTTATCAATTGGTGTAACTGCAAATTATTTATTTGGAACCATGAATCAAGTGACTGATGCGATTTATCCAGGATCTTCTTATTTTAATAATGCTAAGCGCCAACGTTCTATTCAAGTTTCTGATTTTACTTTTAATGGAGGCTTACAAACTCACTTCACGATAGATTCTATTAAATCTCATGGTCAAAGACATGCATTAAAACAGAAACTAAAAATTGGAGTAGGTTTTTTCATAAATACACCTACAAGCCTTAACGCAAAACAAAACAACATTATATATAATTATGCCATTGATGGGTTTGGAATTGAAAGACCTAAAGATACAGTATTAAATTCCCAAGTAGAATCAGGAACCATTACTTTACCTTTAGAAATGGGGATAGGCTTTTCTATAAAGAAAGGCGAAAAATTAACTGTATTAATGGATGCTGCTACTACAAATTGGAAGGGGTTTAAATATTTTGATACGCCAAGTTCTGATTTCAAAAATAGTTATCGAGTATCTGCCGGATTAAATTATGTTCCAAATAAATTAGCTTATGGATCATCAAATTATATTAAGCGTGTACAATACCGTTTAGGTATTTCATACTCAGATGGTTATTTAGACTTAAAAAACACTTCTATTAGTAATTATTTTGTATCTGCTGGTTTAGGTTTACCTGTTGGCATTGGTCGTTTTGATGATATAGCCGTTGTAAATATATCTGCGCAATATGGCCGTATGGGAACAATTTCAAACAACTTGTTACAAGAAGAATACGTTCGCTTAGTGCTAGGTTTTACATTTAATAAACGTTGGTTTATTAAATACAAATACGATTAATTTATTCATAATGCTATCATTAAAAAATAGAAGTTTACTGTTTCTTTTAGTGGTGTTATTCATTTTTGTTTCATCATGCCAAACAAATAGAGATGAAGTGATGGCATTGGGTAAAAAAACGATCATGCCTGATATAACTGGCAAAGATGTTACACTTTTATACTCCGACTCTACCATTTTAAAAATAAAACTTAAAACACCCCAAATGCAAAAATATGATAAGGGGGCAAAAGAACCTGTAACCATTATGCCTAAAGGTCTTTTTGTGATATTTTACGACAATAAAGGTAAAGAAAATACAACATTAAAAGCTGATTATGGTGTTCGTTATGAGCGCAGTCAAAAAATGGAAGTAAAATATAATGTTGAAGTAATTAATGTAAATGGTGAAAAATTAAATACAGAACATTTAATTTGGGATGAACAAAAAAAGAAAATTATTTCAGATGCTTTTGTGAAAATCACAACAGCTAAAGAAATTATTATGGGTAAAGGATTAGAAGCAAATCAAGATTTTACACAATACGAAATAAAAGAAATTACAGGATCTATAAGTATAGACGATAATCAACTATAAATTATGAGTAAGTTTTTTAGAATATTAGAAATCGTTTGGCTAATAACGGCCTTAGGTTGTGCAGGTATAGCTATGTATTTTTTAATTACAAAAGATAACGACAGCGCTTTATATTTTACTTTTGTATTTCTTATTGCTGCTATTATGTATTTATTAAGAAGATATCAGCGCAAAAATCAAGATAAATTAAACAACAACGAGCCTAGAAAATAACAAATGACATTGTGGTATAGTTAACGGTGGTATAAGTGCCGCTCTATTTGATTTACTAACTATAAACCAAAGTGAAAAATTATTAAACATTTTTGGTTTGATAAATGGCATTTATTTAATGTAAAGACTAACAACATGTCTTTATATCTAGAAGAACCTAATTATTTTTTGAAATAGCTAAATGACATCATCCAAAATATCCTTCTAAAATTTTGTTTCACGAAAATTATATGGTGATTATGCGCTTCATACTTTGAAACACGAAAAAATTCTAATGTATTAATTACTAATTATCAAATTACTGAAGAGGTAAAAAATAAATGATATTTTTTTACCTTAATTCAAAATTTAACAAAAAATCAAAAAACTACCCCTAATTTTATAAATATGGCAAAAATGCTAGCAAAAATGGATTTATAACAAACAACATGTTTACAATTGGCCCACCATTAAACCCAGATTATGCATTAGGAATCGTAATGAGAGTTGAAAGCTTAATAAAACAGACACTTTTTTGACTGAAGCATAGTAACCACTATGATGAAGGAGAAAAAGTGGCAAAGCGTTCTGTTTTGAAGAGGTTTCAGC
>JBEIPP010000213.1:0-4487 GCA_040376995.1 Flavobacteriales bacterium | reverse complement strand
CCCAACAAGAAAAAGTATATTTTCCATTTTGATTTAATTGATTACTTGAACCTGATAAATCGATAGTAATATCGTAATTTGGAGTGGTAACATTGATCGCTGGAAACATATCATAACATTTATTGCCGTTATAATTATCAGTTGAAATAATTCGGCTACTATTTACAGAAAAATTACTGACATCTTCAAAAGATGTATGAGCAATTTCAGTAGACATAGCATTGGTAACAGAAGCTACTGGTAAACTATTATTATAGGCATAAATTGAACTTGCTCTTAATCCATTTTCTTTTTTTACTTGGATAGCATTTCCGTAAACATCGTATTTTTCAAATGTTATCTTGCGTTTATATCTACTATCTTTAGCTGAATAAGTATGTCCGCTACTTAATCCAAAACCAAAAGGAACATAGCCATTTATCAATAAAGGAGTTTGATTTTCAAAAACAAACTGTTCATTAACTCTATTGTATGAAGGATTATTTGTTATCACATCATTATAACCCATTGGTGGAGCAGGAGTTTGGCTTATAGTATTATTAAAGTCTTTGTAGAGATTAATATAACCTCCGATTAAGTATTTTAGATTGTTTTTTATTATCCAAGATGTTGTTTCTATAGGGGCTTTTAGTTCATGGGTATTCACATTCATATTCCTGATAGCAAGTGTTGGTATATCAGTAGGTGTAGAGTTAGGAAATATTTCGTAGTCTGCTACATATTTATATTCGGTTCGAAATGTTTCGCCTCCATACGCTGCACCTTTACTATTTTGAGATGACATGGCCGTGACAAATTTATGTTTTGTGCTAGTGTACTCATAATTAGTTGTTTTCGACATGCTTATTGAAGAATTTGTAGGGTCATATAAATATTCAGTTTCATCATTTAAAACTTTCCAAACAGAAAGGTAGTTGAACTTTGACATAGCCGTACTTACAGTATAATCATCCAAGAAAAATTGTGGCATAGTAACATAACCATGTATTTTATCAAAGGATTTTATTAAGTAGTTGTAAGTTTTTTTTGATTTTAAAACACTAGCCTCATCATATATCAAAACTTCTTTTAATTCTCCAATAGCCCAATCAATATTCGGTTCAGGAGAATAGGGATGATTTGTGTTTCTGTACATAGTTTCAGCGGTTGTAAACATTGTGCCGTTATTAACCCATGTACCTGTTTCTGTTTTTAGTTTAGTAATCATAGGAGATCCTCCAAACGACAAATCGTTATTATGGCCAAATGTTCCAAAATTATTATACTTATATACTGTTGAGCCTTTACCAGTTTCAACAACCTTAACTTCGTCATAAAACACTTGGCTTTCGCCTGAGGTAGTGGATGAGGCCATATTATAAGCGGATATTTTGTGAAAATTTAATGGAGCACCATTATTACGATACTTTGTGTAATAACCCATAGAGGGCAAAAAATTAATTTTACCTGATGATCTTATTGCACTATTGGGTAAATGAACTCCTGCCAGTTTATAAATAAAATTTTTAACAATGTCGTTTGCATGATTAATGCCATCATATATAGTAGTGGATTTAATTCTTAATCCTCCAGCAAGTCTATTTGTTAAGTCATTATCTGCACAAAATTCATTATTCTCAAAGTCCATTAATAAGCTACCACCCGTGGGGTAGGTTATTTTTGTTAAAATACCCGCTTTTGTATAGTTAATGTTTGGAAGTCTATTTGCGCCATTAATAGTAGTGTATGCGGCAGCTCCACCTGAGCCTGGTAAATTTAATGGATAAATACAAAAAGGAGACCATAAAGTAAAATCAGAAGTATTTGAATTACTATAGTTAGGGTTATGATACAAAGTGCCCTGCATTGTTGCAGTATTATTCCCATTATAATAACCCCAAAAATCCTGTTCATAAGTATATTTTATAGGAACGGGCGTTGGGTCATAATCAAAAATATAACTCGGTTTGGCTATTAGGTCTGAAGCATATTCTGTAATTGAATTTAACTTTAGTCTTTTATTTCTTTCCAATTCCCAAGTTTCAGTAGTTGTTACATTACTATTGAAATACGAATAGCTAAGAGCAAATCTTTTTAACTCATTATTTTGATTGTCATAAATTTTTATAAAATCTAACGACTTGTCATATGAATACGTTTCAACATCAAGTCGCTGAGTATTACTTTCAAAAATAATGTAACCATTAGATACAGTTCCTGTTTTCCACAGAATTTTTTTTAATCGTTTCGCGTCTTTATCTACCCAGTTGAAATCATAATAGTTCCCTATAGTATGTGCTTGACCCGTGCCAATAGTATAACATGTAAACGGAGCGACGAGAGAATTAGAAGTTGGGTCTATATTATATAAAATATTCGCATTCGAAATATACTGAGCATTGTAATTGTCATATTCAAAATTGATTGAGTTTTTTCCATCTGGCGTTTCAATTTTTGTTAATTTCCAATTATCAATAATATTATTTATTGCAAATCCAAATTGAGGCATATATCCACAACCAGTACCTTCTAAATCACCATTATCGAAATTTATGTAATTTTTTCCCGCAAGATGGATGTTTTGATAATAGGAAGAAGATTGTGGGGTTATTTTCTCAGCATCAGTGCTGCTGAAAAAATATTTTATTCCATTTTCATCTAAAACAGTAAAGGAATTAGAAGAAAATGTTATTTTAATATTTGATGAATTATCTAATAAAACAGGATTACGGTTTTGATCAAATACGAATTGAAGGCTTCTGCCAGGAAGATTAAGAGTAAATAAGTCGGGCTGAATATCATTTACAACAAAACTACTTGCAACAAATGCATTACCTCCTTGTTCTAGTGGATAGTTATTATAATCATTACATTCATTTGCTTTCCCTATAACCATACATGTATTTTTCCAATTTGCATAAGAAGCTGAATAATAACTTTTTTCTAAGAAGAGATTAAAACTATTATTTTTCATCCATGTTGTATAACTTGTTGGTGGATGAGTTACCAAATAAAGTTTTTCGTCTGGGCGACCTTTAATAACTCTTGAAATATTACCTCCAGCAGCTAAGTTCCATCCTAAACCAATATCGGATGCTACTTGATCTGCTTTTATGCCTTGTGTACTATAAAAAAGAGAGATGGGTAAAGTTAGAGGGCCATTTGCAATACTATAAATTGGGATGTTAATATTACCAACACCCGTATTATAATTAATAGATACATCTTGAAAATCATTATGAATAGAAGAATTATTTGCGGTACCAAAATAAGAAGCATCTACAGGCTTAAAACCATAAGAATCTTGAGCATGTATTTTACTAGTAAAAAAACTATTGATTGTAACCAATAATAGTAAGGCTTGTTTAAAGATTTTTGTCATACCCATCTAGTTATTAGTTATTAATATTGAGATAGAATCCAAAACTGTACTATTGGCACTTAATACTTTAAATCTAACATAACGATCGTGTATACTTATAATATTTTTTATAGTAAAAAACACTTTGTTGTCTTCTACAAAAAATCCAGGAACAGAATTATCATCTTTAACATGTAAAATATTAAAATTGGTTGAAGCATCATTAAGTATAGTTTCTGCACTTGTACTTGGGTTTACAGTATATATTACAACCGCTAATGTTTTTATCTCAGAGGTATCATTTAATAAAACAACACCAGAAACATCATATTTATCAATAGTAACCGTATCATTTATAGCAATATAATTCACATCAGTAAACAATTGCATATTTTCAATTTTTGATGGAGTTTGAGATAATACTATTTGAATATTTAATCCAAAAAGCAATACAAGTAAAAAGTGTTTTTTCATAGATTGTTTTTTTGTAATTATATATAAATATCTAGTAACTAATGTTAAATTAACGTTAATAAAGAAGAAAAATGACAACACGCCTGTGGCACGCCTTTTGGTGCGGCAAGCACACGCACAAACAAAGTGCTGAAAGCACGCTTATTTGTAAACGGCAGGGATTTAGCTTATTTGGTTTTTTGCCTGCCTTTTGCAAAAAACAAATGTGCTAAATTAGGGATAGACAATCGGGTTGAAAAACCCGAAAAAAGCGAAGGAAAATAAAAAACTAAAAACGGGTTCTATTTCCCTAAACTGTTTGAACCCAGATTATGCATTAGAAAATCTATTACGAGCTGAAACCTCTTCAAAACAGAACGCTTTGCCACTTTTTCTCCTTCATCATAGTGGTTACTATGCTTCAGTCAAAAAAGTGCCTGTTTTATTAAGCTTTCAACTCTCATTACGATTCCTAATGCATAATCTGGGTTAAAGGACCTCCGTAGTATTTTAATAACTCGTTATAAAGATCTTCGAATACTTGATAGTTGCGATTTTTGTTCCCATCGCTCATTGTAGATTTGGCAGGGCTTTGCTCTAACCCAAGATCAGAAATAAATGTTTCGCTAACCCCGATTCCAACCGAAATATCCTCCAGAGTACTAAATTACAAAGCTGTCCGAACAAAAGCGCT
>JBEIPP010000165.1:0-7021 GCA_040376995.1 Flavobacteriales bacterium | reverse complement strand
TTTAATTCATAAATACCTTTAAACAAACTTTGTTCGGTGTTTTCTAAATTACCATTCACAATAAAATCAAACTGTTGCACTTCATTTATTTCAAAAGCAACTGATTTAGATTTAATGAATGCTTTATATTCACTAGCAAAAGCAAAGGCACTATCTGTATTAGAATAATAAAAAGGCTTCACTCCTACTCTATCTCGCGCACAAAACAATTGATTATTTTTTTTATCAAATAAAGCAAAAGCAAACATACCATTAAATTTTTGCAAGCATTCAAAACCCCATTCTTTATAAGCTTCTAATACAACTTCTGTATCTGTTTGTGTTACAAAAATATATCCTTTATTTTTTAATTCTTCTCTTAATTCAATATAATTATACACTTCACCATTAAATGTAATCCAATAATCTCCTTTCGTATCGCACATTGGCTGATGGCCAGATTCAGTTAAATCAATAATGGATAATCGACGATGCGCAAATGCTATCTCATAATTTGATTCTATATTTTGTATAGATGTATTAGGATTAAATAAAAATGAATGACTCTCTTTGTTTATCCGAGGTGTATCATCTGAATAAACTGAAACTGAATGTATTTTTGAAAAAAAAGCAAACCCCTCTCCATCAGGCCCACGATGTTTTATCGCTTGACTCATAGCAAAAACTGTCTCTTTAAGAGATACAGAATTGTTTTTAGAAATGATACCAGCTATACCACACATAAATAGTTAGATATTAGAATTTTGTAGTAAATTTTTATACACTTCAATCCATTCTGCCTGCTCAGGAACAAAGCTATCGTTATGCCACACCGAAACAAATTCTCCACCTTGTTTTTTAACTTCGTTTAATAAATAATTTATCGTTGAATTTGCATGTTCTGATGTGTAACAATTGTAATCTCTTAATGTTCCTTCCATAATTGTACTAGAGTGAATGATTAATGATGTTGGCTCATTATTCTCTAAATCAAACCAAGGATAAGGTGTACATAAACCAGTTCTAAAACCGGATTGAGAAGCATAAATCATGGTATAATCATCAGTAATTCCAGTCTTTATAAAAGTTCTGTATGTTTCAGGAAACTTCACTCTTAAAAAATGACAACGAGCAGTCGTCACTTTTTTCTCAATAATATTTTCTAAACGTTTTTTTTCAATTTCAATTTTTTCGAGATGATTAAATGATTCATAAGACGGGTGTAATCCCATTTTATGATGATTTGATAAGCCTTTCAATAATTTTCTAAAACCTTCATTCTTATAATGAGGATTTTTATCGTAAGCAGAGTAATCTCCAATTAACACGAAATACTGCAAAGATGTTTGTGTTTCTTTACTTAAAGAATTTATCACTTCAAACGTATTATAGGGATCTTTAACATCGTTTAAATTACTAATGATGCGCTTAGCAAGCTGATTTGTTTTTAAAGTAAAAGCATCTTTTAAAAACCCTCCTACATTACGCTTTAAGCCTTTATTTGCATAGGCAAATGCATTATCAATATCTATTGTGGATAGAAAATTAAATTCTCGTTGATGAAATTTTAAAGATGAAAATTGTTTTTTTAATTTTTCTCCAAACTGTTGGATTAAAATATTTAAAAAAGGAATTTGCAAACAATTACTTTGAAAGGCGATGCTTTTCTCTGCTTGAAAACGATGATGTTCATCTAAGTCTGATTTTAGATACTCTTCGTAACGAGAAGCAAAATAAAACACCATTGCAAATATATCGTAGCCTAAATAATCCATAGAATTTGATTTAAAGAATTTAGGAAAATCAATATATTCCTTCTCTACCTCAACGATTTTTGTTTTTATATCAGTTTCAAATAATAAATTATTCGATTCAATAAACACATCAAAACCTTCGTTGAATGTAGTATAAGCTATTTTGAGAGTATTATTATTCTTAAAATCCTCTTTGTTATCTGTAAGATGAACAGAAATATTAAGTACAGTTTTAAACACTATATCCATAGTATACGAAATACGAGGTGTAATATGATGAGTGTAAATTAAAATCATGATTTACTTGTTGCTAATTGAACAATTTTCTCATAAACATTTTTCCAATCAACCCACTCCGCAGATGTTCCCATTGTATCATTATGAAAAATGGTAATTAATTCTCCATTATATTTTTTAACTTCATTTATTATTGGTTTAGCAAAATCAGAAACTGTTTCAGGAGTTGCATGATCTTTATACCTCAGTGATGTTTCGCTTAAAGAGAATGGATGTATTTTCAAGCCCGTTTCCAATTCATCATCCAAATCATACCAATAAAAAGGCATACAAAAACTTGCCCTAAATCCATTAAATCTGGAGTATCCCATTGAGTAATCATTTGTTATACCTAGTTCCAATAGAGCGGCATACGTATCAGGAAATTTTAACATCGAGAAGTGTTGTCTAGAATTAAAAATATCACGATGCGTGATTTTTGCCAAACGATTAATCTCAACTTTTACCTGATTTACATTTCCATTTGAACCAAAAGAAGGGTGGATGCCAGGAAAAGCATAATCTGATAAGTGTTTTATTAATTGCTGAAATCCATAATTGTTGGATGGATGATTTTTATCGTTCATTCCATAATCACCGAGTAAAAAAAAATAAATCACTTTCAATTTATATTTTTTTTGAATCTCTAATTGATAATCATACGAATCAAATGGATCTTTTTCTTTATTTAATAAAACAGCAGTACGCTGCTTTAAATCTGCTTTATCAAACCTTAAAATAGATTTTAAGTACCCACCAATTGAGCGCATAACCCCTTTTTCTTGATACTTGTAGGCAGTATCAATATCGATTGTAGAAACAAAAGTAAAAGATTTATGTGTTATAAGAAGGTTTGGAAATTTTTTAAGGAGCAACTTCTCAAACTCAACTATCCATAAATTAACTAAAGGAATGGTTAAAAAATCATATTGATACGCTAAACTATTCTCGGCTTCAAATCTATTAAATGCATCTGGTATAAATGGCAAATACTCTTCATATCTACTAACTAAATAAAATGAAGCAGCAAACACGTCAAATGGTAATACATTATGATATGTTTTAAAAAAATATTTAAAATAAGCCTCATGATTTTGCATTTGAATAGTTTGCTCTTTTATTCCTGATTCAAATAACAAAGTATGTGCTACAATATGAAAATCACTTTCTACATCCTGATTAGTGTATGAAAATTTATTGCCTTCATATGACTTAAAGTCATCAATATTATTAGTTAAGGTAAATTCTAATCCCAAACAATCTTTCAAAATTAAATTAAAGGTATATTTTACCCTAGGTGTAATTTTATGCGTGTAAATAAAAATATGTGCGTTTGGATTCAATTCGTATTTAGTCTTACAAACAAATATAACATAATGCTGTAAAACGTATTGATAGGATGAAAATTGTTATTTATATGTAATTGTTAATTAAAAATAATATCGAATCTTTTTAGAGTTACCTATTAATGGGTAATTTTTATACATTTAAGCACCATTTGAAAACTTTTTTATGCAACAACTAATAGAATGTGTTCCTAATTTTTCTGAAGGACTAGACATATCAATTATTAAACAAATAACTAATCAGGTAGAATCTATTGAAGGAGTAAGATTGCTAAATGTTGATCCAGGTAAAGCTACAAATAGAACTGTAGTTACTTTTGTAGGAAATCCTCAAGCTGTAATTGATGCTGCATTTTTGGCAATAAAAAAAGCTGGCGAATTAATTGATATGAGTAAGCATAAAGGAGAACATCCTCGTATGGGAGCTACCGATGTTTGTCCTTTAATTCCTATTGCTAACATTAGCATGGAAGAAACCGCTAAATGGGCACAAAAATTAGGAGAACGTGTTGGGAAAGAATTACAAATCCCAATTTATTTATACGAGGCAGCGCAATCTAACAAAGAAAGAAGTAACCTTTCTGTAATTAGATCTGGCGAATACGAAGGCTTTTTCAAAAAAATTAAATTGCCTGAATGGAAGCCGGATTTTGGCCCATCTGAGTTTGATGCAAAACGTGGTGCAACCGTTATTGGGGCTCGTGATTTTTTAGTGGCATACAATGTTAATTTAAATACAACCTCAACACGTCGCGCAAACTCCATCGCCTTTGATGTGCGAGAAGCTGGACGGGTAAAACGCGAAGGTGACTCTATCAATGCAAAAGTAGTAACGGATGCTAATGGAAATACGGTTTCTATTCCGGGAACATTAAAATCAGTAAAAGCAATTGGTTGGTTTATTGAAGAATATGGTGTGGCACAAATCTCCATGAATTTAACCAATATTAATATCACTCCTTTACATATTGCGTTTGACGAAGTTTGCAGAAAAGCAACAGAGCGTGGCATTAGAGTTACAGGTTCTGAATTAGTAGGATTAGTTCCATTAAAATCAATGTTAGATGCCGGAAAATATTTCTTACAAAAACAACAACGTTCAATTGGCGTTTCGGAAAAAGAATTAATCAAAATTGCGATTAAATCAATGGGCTTAGATGAATTAGGACCATTTAAACCAGAAGAACGTATTATTGAATATTTACTAAAAGACAAAGCTGATAGTAAATTAGTAAACATGACATTAACTGATTTTGCTGACGAAACAGCTAGCGAAAGTCCAGCACCAGGTGGTGGTTCAATTTCTGCTTACGTAGGTTCATTAGGAATCTCTTTAGCAACGATGGTAGCTAATTTATCGTCACACAAAAAAGGTTGGGATGCACGTTGGCAAGAGTTTAGTGCGTGGGCAGAGAAAGGTCAAAAAATCAAAGACGAGTTAACCAAATTAGTTGATTTAGATACAGCAGCTTTTAATAAAATCATGTCGGCTTTTAGTTTACCAAAAGAAACCAACGAAGAAAAAGCAGTTCGTAAACAAACTATTCAAGACGCTACAAAATTTGCTATTGAAGTTCCATTTAAGGTGATGCAGTTATCTTTCGAAAGTTTATCAATCATTAAGGCTATGGCAGAATCTGGTAATCCAAATTCTGTTTCTGATGCTGGTGTTGGTGCTTTATGTGCTCGTAGTTCTGTGATGGGGGCTTTTATGAATGTTCGTATTAATGCTAGTGGTTACGATGACAAAATTTATGTAAATGATATTATTGCAAAAGGTAAAGACATTGAAAATAAAACAATGGCGTTAGAAACAGAAATTTTAAAAGTAGTGAATGAGAAAATTGGGATGTAAATTCTTTTATCGCCTCCTTTAATAAAAGTCAAAAAAAACAACTTAAAAAAAATAAAAAACAATTAATGAAAACATTTATTAAAAATCATGGCATTGCTACTTCTTTATTAATTATATTTTTTTGTGTATTAAGCTACTTTGCTTATTTCAATGAATATTCTGAAGGCGGAGGAGATAACGCTTATCATTACTTCTTTTCTAGGTATGCATTTTTATATCCGAAATTTTTTCTTGAACATTGGGCAAAACCCTTATTTGTGTTGTTAAGTTCTCCATTTTCTCAATTTGGAATTTACGGTACAACTATTTTTAATATTATTATTGGCCTATCCTCAGCCTTTATTACTTATAAATTTGCAAAAGCAATTGGTTTAAAATTCAGTTGGCTTTCAATTATCATATTATTATCGTTACCATCTTACTTTTTTATTTTACAAAGCGCTATGACCGAGCCATTAATGAGCTTTATTGTAATTCTTTCTTGTTATCTTTTATATCAAGAAAAATACGTTCCCGCTGCAATAATCATGTCTTTTTCATTATTCTCTAGATCTGAAGGTATGTTTCTTACTTTTTATGTATTAATTTATCTCTCACTCATTAAACAATGGAAATACATTCCACTTTTAACTGTTGGTTTTTTTATTTATGCGTTTATTGGATTCTTCTCAGGTAGAGATTTTTTTTGGTATTTTACCGAAAATCCATATGGAGTAATAAGTGGATATGGACATGGAGAATGGATTCATTTTTTCTCAAAATATGATTACATGTGGGGCTTACCTCAAACAATAGCTTTATCTCTAGGTCTATTAGTAATTATTTCTTTATCAATTTTTAAAATAAAAAAACTAAATTTTCAATTATTAATACCTGAACATAAATTTTTAACACTTGTTGTAATACCAGCTATTATCTTTTTTGCATTTCACGTAATTGTTTGGAAATACGGATGGTGCGCCTCATATGGTTTAGAACGAGTTATGAATTGTATAGCTCCCTTAATAGCATTAATGATATTGTATGCTTTAAATTATTTAATATCAACTAGGCTTCCTAACTATATTTCCTTAATTTTTATATCTGCCTTTTTATATTATTCATTTATTGCAACTTTCAAATTTGTAACCTATCCATCCAAAGCATATGCTGGCGACAAAATACTATTTGAAGCATCTAAATGGTTTAAAAATAACTGCAATCCAAATAGTACCATTTACTATTCTCATCCAACCCTTATACTTGATCTTGATAGAAATATTTTTGACACAATAAAAAACCCTATTTTATCTAAATTAAATTTAAATGATACTATTGTCTCAAACACACCAACATATGTATTTTGGGACTCTCAGTTTTCTGAATTTGCACACCTTACGAAGCTAGAAACTTTACAAAACTCTAAATCATTAAAACTTATTTACCATCCAAAAGAAGACTATGGCTTTAATTTATACGTTTTTGAAACTATACGATAATATTTTTCTTATCCACCAGTCTTTTTTATATAAAATCAAACACTAATATTAAATTGACTTTAATAAAAAAATACCCCGAATACATCTTACTTTTTTTATTTGCCTTTATTGGCATATTTACAGTAAGTTCCTATGGATATGCGTGGGATGAAAATGATCAAAGAGATATTGGTGTAACTTGCTATAATTATATTTTTAACCCAGATTATGCATTAGGAATCGTAATGAGAGTTGAAAGCTTAATAAAACAGACACTTTTTTGACTGAAGCATAGTAACCACTATGATGAAGGAGAAAAAGTGGCAAAGCGTTCTGTTTTGAAGAGGTTTCAGC
>JBEIPP010000238.1:0-3660 GCA_040376995.1 Flavobacteriales bacterium | reverse complement strand
TTTTTAATTTCAGAGCCTTATGCCTAAAAAAACGCGCCCATATAAAGTGAGTTATTGATTTCATTTTCTTAAAGTTTTAAAGTTAATCTACTACCAAAAATGATGCTTAATTGCGATACGGTTATACTCCAATTTGCTAAAGGCATAGTCCATTTTTTTTTGGATGTTTTGAGTGGCTAAATAAATTAATTTTAGTAAAGCTATATCGCTCGCTGGTAAACGCACCTTTGGTTTTGGTAACCTTTCGTATTTGCCTGTGATAATCTTCGATTGTATTAGTCGTGTAAATTAATTTTCTTATGGCTTCTGGATATTTAAAATAGGTACTTAGTTTTCCCCAATTTCGTTACCACGATTCAATAACAATTGGATATTTTTTTTGCCATTTATCAGCTAATTTCTCAAGTTCTAATTCGGCTGTTGCTTTGTCAATAGCTTTATAAACAGGTTTTAAATCTTGCATAAATTCTTTCTGATTTTTACTTGCTACATATTTTAATGAGTTTCGTATTTGATGCACAATGCAACTTTGAACCTCTGTCTTTGGGAATACCGTTACAATAGCTTCTGCAAAGCCTTTTAAATTATCAATACAGGCTATTAATATATCGGAGATCCCTCTATTTTGAAGATTCGTGAGAACTGTTAACCAAAAGTTTGCACCTTCGCTTTCACTGGTATAACAACCTAATACTTCTTTTCTGCCATCGATGTTTATTCCTAAAATATTGTAAACGCACCTTGTTATAAATTTACCATCTTCTTTTACTTTGTAATACATGGCATCTAACCAAACAATGCAATAAACTGATTCTAAAGGGCGTTGCTGCCATTCATTCACTAGTGGTATAATTTTATCGGTAATGCCTGATAAAGTTGTTGCTGATATTTCAGTATCATACATATCCTTTATATGCTCAGATATATCCCGGAACTCATGCCTAAGCCATATAAAGTAATAATTTTTGACTCTAAACTTTCTGCTAAAATAGTTTCTCGTTTCCGTACTATTTGTGGTTCAAATTCACCATCTCTATCGCGTGGTGTTGAAAGATCAAAAGTTCCTTCTTTTGTTTTTAAAGTTTTACGACTAAGCCCATTTCTCCGGTTACCTTTCTTTCGCTCATCATCATCCAAATGAGCATCCATCTCCGATTGCAACGCTGATTCTAAAAGCAGATAAATCATCAAAACTATCAGGCGCTTCAATTTCAAACACTTTAATGCGTTTGTCCTCTAATATTTCGATAACGTTTACAATTGGATGTAAGCCAAGTTCCCAAACAGTTCTTAGTTCAAGTGCATATTTCTCAACATCATTACCATTTTTAACTTTATTGTTTTTAAGAGGTAGAGCAAAGTCGCTTTTTAAATCCAATAATTTCTCTAATTCAAAATAACGCTCAAAAAATCAATAGTTTTTTCTTTAATGATTTCTTCTTCAGTTTTTGAAAGCTTCACCTTTTTTCTAAATTCTATTCATTCCATTTTAACTTTAGTTCCTCTGTAAAAATAGTCGATAGCAACCCCTAAAACAGAAGCTATTATAATTAAGAGTTCACTATCAGGCTTCATTACGTTTTGCTCGTATTTATTCAAGGATTGTTTGGTTACAGCATTATACAATTTATCAGATAATTGCTGCAAAGACATCCCTGCCATTTTACGAGCAGAAGCTAATCTTATTCCAAATTGATTTTCCATAATTATTCCTTTTGCTTACAACTACACAAAATAAATCTCAAATGTCAACCCTCATAAAGAGATATTTATTAACCACAATTGAACATTTTATAAAACTAGAAAAAGGTATTCCTTAGCTGGCTCCCAACAACAAACCCGCTAAACCTTTTTTTTATTTATATAAATTGATGAGATTATATCCGCTTTACAAACTCTCTTACAAGCTGTCTTGATAATTTATCTACTTCGATATTATAATTAATTACGTCTGTTGCTTTTTGATGTGCTTTTATTTTTACAAACTCAACCTTAATTGTAATTAATAGCATAAGTAATTCTTTCACTAAATCAACATTTCTTATATTTTTTCCTGATTTAGTAGTATAATTACTTGATTCAAATTTTGATTCTCGACCAATTAATCCAATAACATACTGACTGTCAGATATTATTCTTAATTTTCGGATTACAGGAAAATGTTGCTGAATATATTTAATGGAATTAATAACCCCTAAAATCTCCATGCGATTATGAGTTGTATTTTCTTCTGTAGCACTTAAAATAATTTTTTGTGTATCAATTAATATAACTGAAGCCCAAGCACCTACACATTTTTTAGTGTGACAAGAACCATCTGTATATATTTCAGCAAAATTCATTATTACTTGAAAATGGAAAGGTAGAAACTATTTAGAGTTAAACTACCGAATAATTATTTTTACTTAGATTTGACGAGAGATAAACAAATGAGTATAACTGAGGAGAAAATAATAGAACAAACCAATAACTGGATTAAATCAGTGGTGATTGATTGCAATTTTTGTCCGTTTGCTTCAAGAGCAGTCATGAAAAAAACAATCCGTTATATTATTAAATCAAATGTAAACATGAATGATAGTTTAGCTGCTTTAAAAGAAGAATTAGATTATCTAGAAACTGACACAGAAATAGAAACAAGCTTCATTATTTTTGAAAGTGATTTTAAAGATTTTGACGATTATTTAGATTTAGTGAAGAAATCCGAAAAACTTTTAATAAAAGAAAATTATGATGGTGTTTATCAAATAGCTAGTTTTCATCCTGATTATTGTTTTGCTGGAGAAGATGAAAACGATCCTGCAAATTACACCAATCGTTCAATTTACCCTATGCTTCATATTTTAAGAGAAGAAAGTTTAACAAAAGCATTGAGTTTATATCCTAATCCGGAATTAATTCCTCAAAAAAATATAGATTTTGCTCGACAAAAAGGCTTACAATACATGCAAATATTAAGAGCTACTTGTTTGTAGTATTATTTTATACTTTTTATATTTTTAATCCCAGCTAGCTTTTGTATCTTTATACAGCAATGCGGAGTTCTATTATATATATATATTATTCAAGTATCATAGCATTAGCTATTGTAACTTCAGCTTGTACAAAAGATTCTGCGCCACCAACCTTTGGAGATTTTCCTACCGAAATTGGAGAAATTTTCACTTATAAATGTGCCACGGCAGGCTGTCATAATAATGCTAGCTATAAAGGTGCTGCTGATTTAAATCTAAGTTCTTATGCTTCTCTTTTTAAAGGTTCAAATAATGGATCACCTGTTATTCCTTATCGCAGCGACTTCTCCTCTCTTTGTTATTTTATTAATACATATGCTGATTTGGGTCCAATCAATAATCCCACAATGCCTTTGTACAAATCTCCATTAAGCCGAGAAGAAGTACAAACGATTAAAACATGGATTAACAATGGCGCTCCAGATATTAATGGTAACATTATGTGGAGCGATAATCCAAATAGAAAAAAATATTATGTTTTAAATCAAGGTTGCGATGTGGTAACTGTGTTTGATGCTGCTACTCAATTACCAATACGATATATAAACGTAGGCAATAATCCCTCTGTTTCTGAAAGCCCACACATGATTCGTATTTCTCCTGATGGAAAATATTGGTATGTTGTATTTGTTGCCAATAATATTTT
>JBEIPP010000030.1:0-24231 GCA_040376995.1 Flavobacteriales bacterium | reverse complement strand
ATTTACTAAATGATGTCATCAAATCTAGATTGATGATGAAAGAACGATGAACTCGCACAAAATTTGTAAATGACTCTAATGATTGCTCAAAGTATTTTAGGTTTTTTGAAACTGTTTTTTGTTTCTTATCAATTAAAAACAAATGTACATAAGAACCATCAGCTTCTAAATACTCAATATCATTTATGTTGATATAATCATAGCCATTTTGAATTGGAATACAAATTACTTGTTTTTCGTTAGGTTTTAAATTTTGTGATAAAGTTTTGAGTTGCTCTTGTAATGTTTTAAATTGGACTTGTTGTCTAATTTTTACAACGCTTTCTATTAATTGTTTTTCGTTGATAGGCTTTAACAAATAATCAATAGCCGATAGCCTGAAAGCATTAATAGCATATTGATTAAAGGCTGTTGTAAATATAATTTGACATTGGATATTTTCTTCTACTAACTCTTCTGCTAGTTGAATGCCAGATTTTTCGGGCATATCAATATCTAAAAACACAACATGTGGTTGATGTAATTTAATAGCCGTAATTCCTAGATTTCCATTTTCTGCTTCAGCTATAATATTAATATCAGGAGCAAATACTTGCAGCATCAAACGTAAAAGTTTTCTGGCTTGTGGCGAATCGTCAACAATAATGGCTTTGATGGCTTGGTTATTTGTCATTTAGAGATATTGTTAATACAACAGTTGTTCCTAAAGGTAAATGATCTTCTGTAAGATTGTCAATAATTTTCACACTCACAATATCTTTATTATTCGAATTAAGCAATGCAATTCTTTTAGAAGTCGCATCGGTGGCAAAAGATTGATGTCTTGAATTATTTTGGTTATTTAATCGATTAGAGGCATCTCGTCCAATTCCATTATCTTTAATAGATATGACTAAATACTTTTTGTTTGATTGTAATTCAAAATGAATATGCAGTTCTTTTTTACCAGTTTTGTGTCTTAATCCATGTTTAAAAGCATTTTCAATATAAGGTTGAATTAACAAAGCTGGTATTTTAATATTTGATACATCAAGATCTTCTTCTATTACAAGATTGTATTTAAAATCATCTTGTATTAACATAGCCTCTAGTTCGATATATAATTTTAAAATATCTATTTCTTCTTCTAATTTGATTTTGGATGAAGAACTATGATTTAAAATCTTTCTTACTAAGTCAGAAAAACTTGACAAATAAAATGTTGCATTTTTTTTATCGTTTTCATAAATGTAACCTTTAATGGAATTTAAGACATTAAATAAAAAGTGCGGATTCATTTGTGCTTTTAATGCCGTTTCTTGTGAATACCTTAAATCGTTTTCTAATTGAATACGTTTAAGTTCTTCCATCTGTTTGTTTTGTAATAGTTTAATTCTGTATTTAAAAAAGATAAATGCAATGCTTAATCCTATTAATGATACTAATATGTAAAACCACCACCGTTGCCAAAAAGGAGCTGTCACAGAACCTTTGATGATAATTTTATTGTTTGAATCACGAGATAAATAATCAATAACTTTTATTTCTAGGTTAAAATCACCAGTTGGAATGGATGGAATTTGAATATATTCAATGCTGGAAGGTAATAATATCCAGTTTGTATCTGCATTAGAAAAACGGTAAGCATATTTAAAATTTCTGTTAGAACTATAAGCGTTCGTTTCTACTTTAACACTCAAAGCTTGATTATAGTTTAATTGTAAAAATTTGGTTTTATTTACTTTTTTTTCGTCGATATATATTTCTTTCAAATAAATTGTAGCCTTTTTTATTTCTTTTTGAAGATGAATTGGAATCATCTGTAAGCCATTAGGTGTAGCAATCCAAATGTTATTATTTATGACACTTATTGAAAGCACTTCGTTTGAACATAATCCTTTCAACTTATCTAGTACTTCCCAATTCTTGTTATTTAGATTTAGTTTCCATAGTCCAAAATTAGTTGCTACTAACAATTGATTTTGATGTTTCTTTATTTGATTGGCTTGTATATCAGCTGGTAAATTTTGTAATAATGTGATGGTTTTATTTTCATCTATTCTATAAACCTCTCCATCAAATGTTACCGCATATAAGGTATTTTGTTCGTCATACGTTATGGATAAGACTTGTTTTTGTATTAAATTCAAGTGGGTTGATTCCCACTTGTTATGTTTTTTCGTGTAGTTTCTTAGTCCATCATTAGTGGCAATCCATAATATTTCTTGTGACGAATTTATAGCTATTGCTCTTGCCCAATTAGTAGTTAAGGTATCACTTGCGTTTTTGTCGTGAATCTTTTTATAAACAAATGCTCCTCTTGAAGTGGCAATGATGTATTCATCATTTGTTTTTAAAAAATCTTTAATGGGAGGAAATTGATTTTCGATTTTTTTTATAACATTGTTTTCTAAGAAATATAATGTGTTTTGTGCATTAAAATACAGTTTATTGTCACTATCGCAGTAAGTTATATTTTGAATATTAGATTTTACTTCTAATGAGTATGTTTCAATTTTTTCTGTCTTCACATTAATACTTCCTACCTGTCCACCTAAGGTTGAAAAATAGATATATGGAAAGTGTTGTTCGGTTTTTAAAATTTTGTTGGAAGTTAAATTTCCAGAGCTTGTATTCCATGTCTTAGAATTTATATCTGCTAATCTTAAAATGCCATCATGTAAGGTAGTCATCCAATAATTTTGATCATCATCATAAATCACATCCGAAAAGGCCATGTTTGAATAAAACACTTTACCTGTATCTAAATTTGGATCATAGCAAACGATACCAGAATATGTACAAATCCATAAATTACCATCTTGGAGTAATTTTACGTTAGTAACCTTTGAATTGCTCAACGCTTTTTTTAAAAATGATGATTCGTACGGTTGAAATTTATTATTTATTAATTTAAAGCATAACCCATCTGTTACACTAATTAACCAAGTATTTTCGTTTTTACTTTCTAAAATAAATTCACCAGATGGTTTAGGTTTTAAAAAATCAAAAGGTATTAATGTTTGTTTTTGCTTATTTATAGTTGTGATACCATTTGGAGAAATAAAAGAAATTTCATTGTCTTTTTTTAATTTGCAACTATGTGTAAAAGTATATAGGTCTTTTTTATAATCTAAATTAAAATCATCATAATTAGTCCATTGATGCGTTACTTCATTATACACACTAATTCCATTTTCACCACAAATCCATAAATTATAATTGTTGTCGCAAACAATATTTGAGATTTTACCTTCCCATTTTGTTAAAAGTTTTAGTGAATCATTTTCTACATAAAAGAGTTGCCCATTAAAACTGTAAGCGTAAATTTTTCCAGATTTTGATAACGTTAAGCCTGTTAAAGCTTTTGTTTTTTGATCTTTATTCTTATATGATAAAAATTTTACACTATTATTTTTATAAATTCCCGCATCACAGCTTATCCAAATAAAGCCTTTTTCATCTTGAATAATGGTATATACCTCATTGCTTGGCAGTCCATCCTCAATTGTAGTTTGAAAATAAACTGGGTTTTGTGAAAATACAACAGTTGCTAAGACTAGCATTACAACTGAATAGATAAGACCCAATTTTTGCATTTTATCGTGTTAAATTAAAAACCCTCTAAAATCAAATGATTTAGAGGGTTTTTGGAGGTCCCGTCCAGGTTCGAACTGGAGTAGCAGCTTTTGCAGAGCTGAGCCTAACCACTCGGCCACAGGACCTTAGCAATAAAGATTTTAGAGGTATAAGAAAGAAGAAATTTTTAAAACTTCTTTTTTAAAACTAATTTCTTTAAGAACGGGTAGCAAAAATAAGATTTTTTTAGCAACTTAGTCTAATTATTATAAAAAAATATGCAGATAAATTCAAAATTACCAAAAATTGGCACCACAATTTTCACAGTAATGAGTGGTTTAGCTAAAGAACACAACGCTATTAATCTATCCCAAGGCTTTCCAGACTTTGGCTGTAACCCTAAATTATTGGAATTAGCAAACCAAAACTTATCAGCAGGCTTTAATCAATATGCGCCTATGATTGGTGCTCAGCCATTAAGGGAAACAATTAGCGCACTATTACAAAATTGTTATGGTGCTACTTTTCATCCCGAAACAGAAATTACCGTAACAGCTGGCGCCACACAAGGTATTTATACAAGCATTGCTGCTTTTATTAATAAAGGAGATGAAGTTATAGTGTTTGAACCCGCATATGATTGTTATATTCCTGCTATTGAGGTTCATGGAGGTATAGTAAAACCAATAGCATTACAATACCCAAATTTTTCTATTAATTGGGCTACTGTTAAAAATACGATGACTGATAAAACTCGAATGATCATTATTAATTCGCCACACAATCCAAGTGGAACAACGCTTACAGAAAATGATTTATTAGAACTTCAAAAAATAGTAGCAGGCACAAATATTATTGTTGTTAGTGATGAAGTGTATGAACACATGGTATTTGACGGCAAAGCACATCAAAGCGTTGCACGTTATAAAAATTTAGTAGCACAATCTATCATTGTGTCTTCTTTTGGAAAAACTGTACATGCTACCGGTTGGAAAATAGGGTATGTTGCCGCGCCCAAAGAGTTGATGATAGAGTTTAGAAAAGTACATCAATTTTTAGTGTTTTGTGTTAATCATCCTTTTCAACTTGCTTTAGCTGAATATTTGAAAGATGAATCAACCTATAAAGGCTTACATCAATTTTATCAAGCTAAAAGAGACTATTTTGAAAAACTGATTTCAACTTCACGATTTAATATCGAACCTTGCACTGGTACTTATTTTCAACTCTTAAATTATAAGAATATTACAGATGAAAAGGATACTGATTTTGCAATTAGATTAACAAAAGAAAAAGGCTTGGCGTCTATTCCATTATCTGTATTTTATTCTAATCAGCAGCAGCAGCAATTACTTCGTTTTTGTTTTGCTAAAAAAGAAGAAACTCTTGAAAAAGCAGCAGAGATATTATGTAAAATTTAATTATTATATTTACTATGTACTCATTTATAAATGAAATAACCATGTTTGCCTTAAACACAAATTACTAAACACATGAAAAATCTAAAACTACAAACACTTTTTTTCCTTAGCCTTTTTTTAAGTCCTTCAATTTTTTCACAAGACACTATCTTTTTTAAATCAAAAGATAAAATTGTTGTATTTGTAAAAGAAATTTCTCAAACAGAAATTCAATATAAAAAATTTGAATTACCTGATGGGCCAATGTATGTAGTAGATAAAAATGTAATCGATAAAATTATATATAAAAATGGATATACAGAAAATATAACTTCTGCAACTAAATCACCTGCTGTTGCTCAAGACCCTCAACCTTTTACTGTATTAAATGACAGTAAACCAGCTGTACATAATGAAAAAATTACGTATGAAGATACAAAAAGAAGATATTATTATATGTATAATTTAGCAAATACACATCCTGATGTAAATAAACGCCCCATGTTATTAAAATCAGTAAAATCAATCAGAAATTTAAAATATGGACAAGATGCTACTAGAACTGTTGGAATTGTTTTTGGAGCAATGACAATTGCAACAGGAGCAATTTATGGTATTATTACTAGAATAAATGCGAATACTGGTGAAACTTGGGGAAGCGATTTTGTAATAGCTCCAATTGCTTGTGGTTCATTAGCTGTTGTAATGGCAGCAACATCTGTAGCAATTCATGTGAATTTAAAAAAGAAAAGGCATGCTTTTGTTAAAGCCTACAATGAGTAGATGTTTAGTATGTTTCTTTTTCATTTTAACATCAGGTTCTTTTTCATTTGCTCAGGATACCATTTTTGTAAACAATTCAAGCCCACTGATAGTAAGAGTTTTAGAAATTTCAAGCACTTCAGTTTCTTATAAAAATTTTCATAATCCAGATGGTATTATTAGGAGCTTGAGTAACGAGCAAATTTTGAGAATAGTTTATGAAAATGGAAAAGAAGAATCTAAATTTCAATTAAAACAAAAAACAACTGGCAGCGCATCTCCATTAAAATTATTTATTATTGAGGATAAACATATTGCTTTAAATAATATCGATATTTCTCATAAAGCTGCATTTAAAATAATGATGCAAAAAGATCCACAAACTAATTCTGATGAATTAAATGAAATTTTAGTTATCGCAGATAGCAGAAAAAATGGACAAATTGCCTTTAATATCATTGCTCCTGTAAGTGCTATAGGAGGAATATATTTAGCAAGAAGGCATCGTTATAATGATCCAAAAGAACAAATGATGGCTAGAGTTTATTTTTTGAGTGGATTAAGCGCATGTGTTCTTTCCATAGTAACAGCTCAAATTTATAAGTCACTTAAAAATAAACAAATTCGAAAAGCAGCACTTTTGTTTAATGCTGATCTCATAAAGTTTAATAATTAAAGAATGAAAGATTTATCCATTACCACTATTCAAACACATTTGTTTTGGGAAGATATTCAACAAAATTTACAACATTTTAATGAGAAGATAAATGAAATAACTCACCCTACAGATATTATTATTTTACCTGAAATGTTTACAACAGGATTTACTATGAATCCTTCTAAATTAGCGGAAGTATCTGGTGGCAAAGAATTAAAATGGATGTTGCAGAAATCACAAGAAAAAAACTGTGTTATTGTAGGAAGTATATCAGTAAAAGAAAATAACAATTATTACAATCGCTTGTATTGGGCAAAACCAGACGGAACCTACGAATTTTATAACAAGCGCCATTTATTTAGAATGGGAAATGAGCATGAGCATTACACTGCTGGAGATATAAAACTAATCATCGAATATAAAGGTTGGAAAATTTGCCCTTTAGTTTGTTATGATTTACGTTTCCCTGTTTGGAGTAGAAATAGAAAAGATAATACGTATGATATTTTAATTTATGTAGCTAATTGGCCAGAAATACGCTCTTATCCTTGGAAACAATTATTAATTGCACGAGCTATTGAAAATCAATCATATGTGATTGGTGTAAATCGTATTGGAGAAGATGGAAATCAAATTAATCATTCAGGTGATACAAGTGTCATTAATCCAAGAGGTGAAATAATTAGTCAAACATTAGCACATCAGGATAAAACAGAATCCGTCAATTTATCTTATTCATATTTACAAGATTTTAGAAAAGTGTTTCCTGTGATGATGGATGGAGATGAATTTAATGTTTTATGATTGTATGTGTAGAATTCTTATACTAGTTTTCTTTTTTATTTAGCCTTAAATAGACAGTTGATTTCGTTATTCAAATAATGTTAAAATATTTTTCGATTGATTTTTCTTTATTACTTATTTTGAGAGGGATGATATTTTTAAACTCATTATGTATGATATATTTAGCGCCTAAAAAGAGGCTGTCTCAAAAATCAAATTTTGTTTTCAGTTCGAGCGCAATGTCATTATATTAATACTATAGTGCGCATTAACATGTCGCTCCTATGGAGCTAGAATTACGCTATTATATGTTATTATAAACATAATACTCCTAACGGATTATCGTTAAAGCCTCAGAGAGGCTATATGTTTATAATAATACCGATACCCAAAGATGGTAAAGCTCCGTAGGAGCGATATGTTTTCTTAAATAATGACATTGCGCTCGATGTAACAAAATGCGAAGAGGCTGCCCTTTTTGCACTGCCCCCAAAAAGTTAGACACTTATTGGGGGCATTTTTATGTTAAAAAGAAAAAAGTACAGTTTCAATTTTAAACTTGATTGCGTCGAATCAATTTTAAAGAAAAATTACTCAGTCACTTGGGTAGCAAAAGAAAAAAGTATTAATCGCACTAATCTTAGACTTTGGTTAGGCTTTTATAAAAAATATGGTAAAGAAGGTTTGAAACGAAGAGAAAACCGTAGCTATACGCCCTCTTTCAAACGTGAAGTTCTGTTGGCGATGGATAAAGAACAATTATCTTTGTATACTGCCTGTGTACGATTTAATATATCGAGTGAATCGGTTATTATAAGTTGGCGTAAGTCTTATGAATTAAATGGTCAAGCAGGCTTAATAGCTAAATCCAAAGGACGGTCTAAAAAAATGAAACAACCTATAAAAAGGAAAGCAAGAAAAACAACTAAACCATTAACAAGAGAAGAAGAATTGTTAATTGAGAATGAGTATTTAAAAGCAGAGAATGAACTGCTAAAAAAGCTTCAAGCCTTAGTTCAAACCAACAAAAAACAAAAGCCATAATGGAGCTAAGGCATAAATACGATTTAACAATATTACTTAATTGCTTAAATATGGCAAGGAGTAGTTTTTATTACTACTTAAAACAAACCGAAAAAAAGGATAAGTATTCTGATGTAAAAGAAATGATTCAAAAGATTTATAATAAACACAAAGGAAGATTTGGTTATAGACGAATAGAACTTATATTACGTCAGCAAGGACAAATAATCAATCACAAAACCGTATTTCGTTTAATGAAGCTTTTAAATCTAAAGAGTGTTATTAGATTAAAAAAATACAAATCGTATAAAGGAGAGCAGGGAAAAATTGCTCCAAATTTGTTAAACAGAACTTTTAAAGCTGAGAAACCTAATCAAAAATGGGCAACAGACGTAACTGAATTTAATGTATCAGGAAAAAAGTTGTATTTATCGCCCATTATAGATTTATACAACCAAGAAATTGTGAGTTATGAATTATCCGAAAGCCCAAACTTTAAAAATGTTATGGTTATGTTAGATAAAGCATTTAAAAAAGTAAATATAAAAGAACCTTTGCTCTTACATTCTGACCAAGGCTGGCAATATCAAATGAAACAATATCAGCATTCATTACAAAAAAATAGAATAACACAAAGTATGTCAAGAAAAGGGAATTGCTTGGATAACGCAGTAATAGAAAACTTCTTTGGTATAATTAAATCAGAATTATTTTATTTAAAAAAATATGACTCTATCGAACAACTAAAAAAAGAAATAAACCAATACATCAATTATTATAACTATGACAGAATAAAACTTAATCTAAAAGGAATGAGCCCGATACAATATCGAGCGCATTATTATCCAAACTAATTTATAAATTTGTCTAAACTTTTGGGTTCAGTCTATTTTTTGAGACAGCCTCTTTTTAGCATATAGTATATCATCTTAATTACTGTATAATTAACTTACGAATAATTTTTTCGTTGTTATACATTAAGTTTACAAAATAAATACCGCTAGTTAACTTTAAATCATTTACTACGATATTGTTAAATCCATTAGCAACATCAACGTTTCTATCATATACAATTCTACCAGATACGTCAGTTACATTAAAAGTAAATTTCTCAGCAACAGTTGCATCTATCATTAAATAAAATTCTCCAGAAGTTGGATTAGGCGCTAATACATACTCAAAATGAGAAGCTGCATTTTCTTTAACTCCAACTGTTGAAGCAACATAACAAGGAAAGTTAACTCCTGTTGTATATGTTGGATTTGCAATATAAGTCATATTACTAAAATCAATATAACAAGCATAACGAACGCTATCAACAAAAGGATTACGGTTACCTTGTAAAGAATCTAAAAAGTCGTTACGAGAAATTTCATACGAATCTGGCAAATCTTGGTAATGCCATTTCTTTAAAATATTTTGATCTTGACCGTATTGAATATTGGTATTATTAATAGGGTTTTTGAACGCCCAGTTATTTCCACTCACTCCATTATAACATACAGACATATACATTAATGCACGCGCAGAGTTCCCTTTTTGATCGGCACGAGGTTCAAAAACTTTATGTCCAACAGCATCTTGACCAGACTTACATAACATAAAAGTATTAAGAGTAGAAACAACATCTCCTAAAGGATAATTGCTTCTTTCAGCATTTACATCCGTTTGTTTAGTTGGAAATAAATGATGTTGATCATTATACTCAGGTTTTTCAGGATTATCAGCAGGATTTGTAGGCATCCATTGATGACAGTATGAGTGCTCACGACTAAAATCATTTCCTGTCCAATCAAATGGTGGTGAATAAACAGCACGATAACTACTATATCTACATTCAACAAATTTTTGCCCGTTTGTTGTATCTCTTGCTTCAAATAAATTAATCATTGTGTTAGCATAGCTACTATAAAACACTGAGGTGTGTGGGTTAATTTTATTATGCAAATCAGTTACAAAACTTGAATTTGAAGTTGAAATCCCGTTATATTCATTTGCAGGCTGCATTGAGCCAGAACTTGTTACACTATTTGTTAATGGTGAGGTTGTATTATAATTAATCGAAGTGCTGCTACCATTATAAGCAAAAACTGCTAATTGATAGTTTGTTGAAGCCCATACATTTGGAATTACATTTAATGTATTAGTTCCTACGTAAGCAACTTTAGACGAGCCGATCATGTCCCCTCTTGTATAAGATACACCGTCAACAGGAACATCTGTTATTGAAGTTGCAGATTTTTTATATAACACAATATAACCAGCTGCACCGCCAATTGCTGGTGAAAAAGTATAAGATGCACGATAAGATTTAATATTATTAAAAGTTAAGGCTGTAGCTTGGTTAGTTGGTTCTGATGCTAAAAAACCACCAACGCCGTTTAAATGAATTCTGTAAGTGGCTTCATCTGGGTCGTTACTAGTTATAACCATGTCAGCAATTCGAGAGCCATTTGCACTAGGATTAAATGAAACTGCTAATGCTTGATTAGCTTGTGAATTTACTGAAAATGAAGTTGCAGGAGATACTAACGAGTAATCACTTGCATTTGCACCCGTGAAAGTAATATTGGAAACATTTAAAGTTGCTAAACCAACATTTCTAAGCAAAAAATTTAAGTTAAGTGGTGTGCCAACTGCCGAATTATAAGCCGCTGTTGCACCATTAGTTAATATATTTGTTGTGTTATACCATACATTAATATCTTGAGTTGATGAAACCCCTTCACTAATATTAATATCATCAATGGCTACATTATAACCATTTGCTTTTGTGGTAAAATTCCAACGAATATAACGGGCACTAGCCGATGGCGTAACTGTATACGTATTAAAACTAGTAGCTAAAACGCCTGTAGTATAAGTTGCTAATGTCGTAGTCCAAGTTGTACCATTTGTTGATTCTTGAACCTCAAAAGTACCTTGCCATGGCGCAGATGTTACAGTTCCTTTTAATGCGTAGGTTACTTGCCCCATTTGGTCGCCAACGTATACTACAATATTATCATTTGATTCATCTAAACGACCCGCAGCAGTTCCTGATACTCCACCAGATGGATAAGAGTAATTTGGTGAGCCAGCAGGGTTTTCATTAAACGTCCAACCTGCCTGAGCAAATGTTCCAATAAAACTATTAAAGTTTTCGGAAGTTGGTAATGGTGCCTGCGCAAATGATATTGTACCTATCATTGCTAGTACCGAGGTTAAAACTTTGTTGTTTTTCATTTTGTTGATTTTATTTTATTTCTTAAAAAGTTAATTTCACTCCAAACTTAAATTGTCTACCAGGACCAATAAATACAGAGGCAGAGTTTGCATCAAAATTTTGTCTCACCGCATTATTGGTTGCATCCGAAATATAAAATGCATCTAATACATTAGTTACATTTACATTAAGGTTAATTCTTATCTTATCTAATTTATACTCATATCCAGCTGCAAGGTCAAACAATCCGTAATTTGGCATTTTCCAAGATTCTTTATCTTTATTTGCACCTGTTAAATCTGTTGCTCTGAATTCCGAATAATTTTTACCAAAATAGGTAAAGCGTGGTTTAACCCAAAATCCTTTATAAATATTAAACCTTAGGGCATTACTAATTTGTAGCTGGGCAGCATTACCTAAATGCACATTATTTGCGCTAAAGTCAACATCTCCTACAATATTTCCAGTAATGTCATTAGTTAAAATAACTTTACTTCCTCCTTTATATTTCCAATCAGCTACAGATACTGCACTTTCCCATTCTATTTGTTTAATTATTTTATAAACCCAGTCTACCTCTACTCCAAAATGAGAGGTATTTACTCCATTTATATTATACACTTCAGCATCACTTCCTGTATATGTTGGCACGGGTTTATTATCCCATCTGGTATAATACACATTTACATTAATAGCAATTGGTTTATAATTTATCCCTAAACCAATTTCTTGAGAGTTTATAAACTGATTTTTGGCATCTTCAAATTCCTTGTTTCCAACTTGGTTTGCATTAAATACATTATTAAATTTTGGTGCAATACTTAACGCACCAATGTTAGCATACACATTATAATGTGTGTTTAATTTATAATTTACTCCACCTTTAACTGTATAACCTGGAAACCATTTTTTACGGGTAGAGGTATATTTGGCTTCTTTTGAGTCGATAGTATATTTTTTCGCATTAGTCAAATAAAAAGTATCAACTGCATTTGTAGTAAAATTATCACTATCATATTCATATCTTACTACAAAAGTCGTATCGCCACGTTCGTATGTTCTGTGATCGTTATTAGTATAAACAAAATAAGAATTACCATTTTTTTGATCACTGTTCCCATTTACTAATAACGTCTCATTAAACCCAATAGCAGCCTTAAAAACATTATCATCTCTGTTATCTTTAAAATAGTCAATAAATTTATCAAAGCCTTTGGTTAACGCTCCAACCGTTACGTCCTTTTTTTCAAAATAATCACGGCGTTGATAGCCAGTATATGAGCCCGTAAGAGTCATAAAAGCTGTCCATCTGTCTTTTTTGTATTCGAACTGACTAAATAAGCCTCCCCAGTTCACAAAACCGTCGTAATTATAATTTACTTTATCGCCAACCCTTTTCATATCATTTTTAAAGTTAGGGTCAATTGCAGTTGGATTAAAAGGATCTATGAGTCCTTTAACGGCATTCCTATCTGACGTTCGATCCTGAAAATAATCACCCCCTAATAAATCAGTAATTTCACGGTAATGTAATCCCTGATAATAGCGAGCATCAATGCCAACTGTTAATGTTAAAGGTTTATTTATCTTGTAAGTTGCAGTAGACAGTAAACCATACCAACGATGATTATTTACAGATGACCTTATAAAATTAGAAGATTTACGTTCTGTTCCATAATTGGCAAGAAAACTTCCTGTAGCAACATATGTTGAATTACTATTATAAAGGTCAGTGATGTCAATATATCCTACACTTTTATCAAAGGCAGGTGTATTATTCAAAAAGGTGCCACCTCCAAAACCAAAAGACGCATATCCAACAGTTGAAACTGTTAATTTATCATTAACCGACCAAAAATGGCTTAAATTAAATAATGGTTTATGATAATAATTTGTTCTAAGGAAGTAATCTTGCCCATTTAAACGTCCAACATCATAATTATACGTACGAGGTCTTTCTTCTGAATTAGGAAATAAATATGGAGATAATCCCATGTTAGCATCAGGATCTTGAACCCCTAATTCTGATGCTAAACCTTTATTATATACGCCAAGTGTAGTTTGAAAAGCTCTTTGACCATGACGTTGGGGAGCACCATTTGCACTTAAAGATAACAAGTGTCTTGAATTCACTCGCCATTGCAATTTCACAAAATAACTCCATGCTTCAAGAAATGTACCTTGTACATATCCATCGCCACTGCGATAACTACCAGCCAACACGATTCCAAATTTTTCTTTTTTTAATCCTGAATTATAGCTAAAAGAAGTCCGTTTGTAATTATTATTACCAAAGTCTTGTTTAACACTTATTTCAGGTTTTTGGTCAATAGACCTTGTAATTATATTCATCAGTCCGCCTGCTGATGAAACTGCCAATTTAGTAGCCCCTAAACCTCTTTGCACTTGCATAGTTTTTGTGATTTCACTTAATCCATCCCAATTACTCCAATAAACAGCGCCATTTTCCATATCATTAACGGGAACGCCATCCACCATTACGGCAATATTTGTTTGATCAAATCCTCTTAAGGTTATACGAGAATCTCCAGCCCCCCCACCTTGTTCGGTAGCATACACACCTGGAGTACTATTTAAAATCATTGGTAAATCGCGGCCAGCTAATTCTTCTTGTATTTTTTGTTGAGAAATATTAGTAATTGCAACAGGTGTTTCTCTTACTGTTCCTATATTAGCAGTAATTTCTACTTCATCTAACGTTTGTGATTCTAAAACAAAATTAGAACTTACATCTTTGTCAATTACTTTCACTTTTGCTTCCATTGGTAAATAACCAACATAATTAACTTTAAGTGTATATGTACCAGGCTCTATCTTAAAAGAATAATTACCATCTACATCTGTTACACCACCTACTCCTGGCTTAGCTATTACACTAGCTCCAATAAGAGCTTCATTAGTAACGGCATCTTTAATACTACCTTTAATAATTAAGGTTTGTGCAAATGCAATTGAATTTATTAAAACAAATAAAAAAAGTAATGTGCTTTTAGTAATTAGCGGCTTCATAAGTAATGCTACAAGTTATTGATTTACAAATAAAAAACCTGTCAGTTAAAGTTAATACCAATACCCGACAGGTTCTTATTCTAATTCTTAAAAAATTATTCAATAATTAATTTCTCAATAGTTGATGTTTTATCTTCAAAAATCATTTCTGTAAAGTAAACACCTTTAGTCATATTTAACTCTTGAGTTGTATTAATAGTTGGCTTATCTAACAACACCGTTTTCACTAATTGTCCATATAAATTAGCTATTTTAATAGTAGCTATTTTTTTATCTGCTGATAAAAAAGTTAAACTTGCAGAATTTGCTAAAGGATTTGGAAACATTTTTACTTGTGAGCCTTTTGTATATTCTTTTACTCCAATTGCAGAACTACAGTCACAAGTATGGCTTCCCAATTGTTGATTTGTAACTGCCAAATTATTTACAAGTTTATTTTCAGTAAGTGTATCCCATTGAAGAGTAGGATTAAAAGCCCCATTAGTTAGTCTTCCAGTTTTAATAGAAGGTTTTCTAATCATTGTATGATCTTCTGTAAATACTCTTTTTGAGTTAACACAATCCGAACCATAAAATGGAGGACAATTAGCCCAACCAATAACTGGATCAAAACCAATTTCTCCAATTATATCACAATAAATCCAGTTACCACCAACATTACGTTGTAATGAAATAGCATCGTTACCGTTATGAGACAAGGCATAGCTAATGTTATAATCTGGGCAAACAAAAGTATCTGCCACAGCTTGCAAAGCTGCTGATACTGGAATTTCAGATCCTGTACCATTTGGATTTCTTTTATCAATTACTAAAACCCAAACATCGTGTGGTTGAATAGTGTGTGATTTTAATACAACATATTGTTGAGTAGCTGGGCTACCAGTAAACGATCCTGTGCCATTGTTATATCTAACAATACGGTAATCATTATTAATAGTTATTGGATTACTTGTTGGATTATAAATTTCTAATGCTTTGTCATTATTAGTAGACTCAACATATTCAGAAAAAAATAATTCAGAACAGTTCTGCGCCTTACCTACTAAAGCAACAGTAATTAATGATAAACTAAATAAAGTTTTTTTCATGTTTTAAAATTTTAGATGTTTTACTTTTTAAAATTCTAAAAGCGGTTTAAGGCGGATTACAGAATAGTTTTCCTCTTATAGGGTGGTCACTTTATAGCGAAACAAAAGTAAGTCATCTTAAAACACCAACAAACACTTGTGATTATAAATGACAATTAAGTAAGAAACAGTTAACATTTAATTAATGCAGGGCTACTTTTTGAATAAAATTTCAATTTTCCGACATTCAATTAGGATAAAATTTTCATTTTTTAACGAATTAGCAATCTCTACTCCCGCAATAAAAACTACATTTGTTTGTTAAAAATAAAATAATGACAAAACTTTTCATCATAGGATTTTCTGTTCTAAAACTAACTTATTTTGCGCAGTCTAACTCTAGCTTTACAATAAATGGTTCGCTTAAAAATGCAGGAGATAATTCATTCGCATATATTCATCATAAATGGAATAATAAAGATATTACCGATAGTGCTAAAATAAAAAACGGTCAGTTTTCTTTTTCAGGAAAAACTGCCGAACCAAATATGTATTGGTTAACAAAATCAAGAAATATTAACGAACAACCAAACCTCATTTTTTTTGTAGATGGTGGTAAAACGTCAATATTTGCAAATATTGATAGTTTACCTCAAGCAAAAGTTAATGGTGGTCAAACTCAAAAAGATTATTTAGATTATAATTCCATGATGATGGAATTTGGCATTAAGCAGCAAAGCTTAGTAAATACATATAATGAAGCTAAATCACAAGGAGATGCTGCTACAATGAATGCCAAAGTAGCAGAATATCAAACCCTAGATAAAGAAGTAAAAGCATCTATTGAAAATTTCATTAAAACACATCCTAAATCAGCAGTTAGTGGTTATGTTATATATTTTAACAACCAAAACTCTAACGCGTCTATTGAAGAATTAGAAAGAATCGTTAGTCTTTTAGATAAAAGTATTTTAAATACAAAATACGGTAAATTAGCTCAAGAAAAATTAACCCAATTAAGAGGCACTACCATTGGATACCCCGCTGTAAACTTTGCCCAAGCTGATCCAAATGGAAAAATGGTAAACTTAACCGATTTTAAAGGAAAATATGTATTAGTTGATTTTTGGGCAAGCTGGTGTGGCCCATGTCGTGCCGAAAATCCAAATGTGGTGATGGCTTATAATAAGTATAAAGATAAAGGATTTACTATTTTGGGAGTATCTTTTGATCAAGTAAAAGATAGATGGTTACAAGCAGTAGAAAAAGATCATTTAACTTGGACTCAAGTAAGTGATTTAAAGGGTTGGGGTAATGAAGCTGGTAAAATTTATGGAATTACAAGTATCCCCGCTAATTTATTACTAGACAAAGAAGGGAAAATTGTAGCTAAAAATCTTAGAGGAGCTGAATTGGACGCTAAATTAGAAGAGCTAATTAAATAATATAATCTACTACTTAAAATTAAAAACAAATTATAAATTTGCTAGTCTAAAAAACAAATAATTTAAACAAATGAAAAAACGTACTCTTGGATTATTGACATTATCATCTATTGGGTTAACAGCTTTTGCTCAAATTTCAGAACCTGTAATCATGACAATAAACGACAAACCCGTTTATAAAAGTGAATTTGAAAATGTTTATAAGAAAAACAGTGGAAAAGAAGTAAACAAAGAACAAAAATCTGTAAAGGAATATGTGGATTTATTTTCAACTTTTAAAATGAAAGTATTTGAAGCAGAGGCTAACGGATTAGACACAATCAGTTCTTTTAAAACAGAATTAGCTGGTTACCGCAAGCAATTAGCGGTTCCATACTTAACTGATAAAAACGTTAATGAAGCTCTTATTCAAGAAGCATACGAAAGAATGAAAACAGAAGTGAAAGCTTCCCATATTTTAATTCGAGTTACTGAAGATGCTTTACCTAAAGATACCATTGAGGCTTATACTCGCTTAATAATTATTAGAGATGCTTTAATGGGTAAAAACCCTACTCCTGCAAAAATAGCAGAGTATGAAGCTATCCTAAAAAAGAGTTCTTCTGCTTTAACTAAAGCATCAACTAAACAAGATACTTTAAATTATAACACAAAATTAAATGCCGTAAAAGGAATATCTGTAGCATTAAATTCAGGGAACGATAAATTTTCTGCTGCAGCTAAAAAAACATCAGAAGATCCTTCGGCTGCTGATAACGGAGGTGATTTAGGATACTTCACTTCTCTTCAAATGGTTTATCCATTTGAAAATGCTGCTTATAAAACTAACAATGGAGATATTACTATACCCGTTAGAACACGTTTTGGGTACCATATTTTAAAAGTAGTTGATAAACGTCCTAGTCAAGGTGAAATATTAACTGCACATATTATGGTTAAGTTTGCTAAGGACATGGGCGAAAAAGAAAAATCCAACTTAAAAACTAAAATCGATGAAATTTACACGAAATTAAAAGCTGGCGAAAAATTTGAAGATTTAGCTCGTCAATTTTCTGATGATAAACCAAGTGCTGAAAAAGGTGGTCAACTTCAATGGTTTGGAAGTAGCCGTATGCCTATTGAATTTGAAAAAGCTGCCTTTGCTTTAACTAACAATGGTGATTACAGCGAGCCTTTTACAACTAATTATGGATGGCACATTGTAAAACGTTTAGATAAAAAAGGATTAGCGTCTTTCGCAGATATGAAAGGTGATTTAAAACAACGTATTGGAAAAGACAGCAGAACTCAAGCAGGAAGAACATCTTTAATTGAAAAAATTAAAAACGACAATAAATACGTTGAAAATCCAGTTGCTAAAAAAGATTTTTTAAAAGTATTAGATACAACTGTTTACCAAGGTAAATGGGAAGCTAAAGAAGCCGAAAAATTAGGTAATAAAGAATTATTTAAGTTAGGCGCTAAAAAATATACTCAAAACGACTTTGCAAAATATATAGAAACAAGACAAACTGTTCGTCCTAAAATGGATAACAATATGTTTTTACAACAATCTTATAAAGAATTTGTAGACGAAACTCTTATTTCTTTTGAAGATGAAAACTTAGAATCAAAATATCCTGAATTCCGTAACTTATTAAAAGAATATAGAGATGGAATTTTATTATTTGATTTAACTGATCAAAAAGTATGGAGCAAAGCAGTTAAAGACACTACTGGCTTAAAAGCATTTTATGAGAAAAACAAAAACAACTATTTATGGGACGAAAGAGCTGAAGTTACTACTTACAAATGTGCTAATGACAAAGTAGCCAAAGAGGTTCGTGGTATGCTAAAGAAAAACAAAACAGAAAAAGAAATAGTTGATGCTATTAATAAATCTTCTCAACTTAATGTTTCTGCTGAAAATATTACTTATTTAAAAGGAGAAAATAAAGACGTTGATGGTAATTGGAAACAAGGTGTTATAGCAACAGATATTAAAGACACAAAAGAAAACAAAGTAACTGTTTTAGTTATAAATAAAGTCTTGAGCAAAACTCCAAAAACAATTGCAGAAGCTAAAGGAATGATTACTTCAGACTATCAAAACTACCTAGAAAAAGAATGGTTATCTTATTTAAAAAATAAGTATACCGTAAAAGTAAACGAAGATGTATTAAACACAGTTAAGTAAATTAAACTAATAAAATATCGAAAAGGCTGTAGCTAAATGATACAGCCTTTTCGTTTTATAATAAAGACTTGAATTTAGTATCTATCATAAAAAAAACATCATTAATAGGACTTCTTGTTCTTATAATGTTGGCTTGCGACAAATCATCTCACAGAAGTGAAAAAACAGGAAAAATTGTTGCTAAAGTAAATACAAGTTCTTTGTTTGAAGATGATTTAAAAAACTTAAATCCAAAAGGTTTATCAAAAACTGATAGCGTGGCCTTTATACAAACTTTCATCAACAAATGGGCTTACAATGAGATTTTTTACCAACAAGCTACAAATTACTTAACAGAAGAAGAACTTAATGTAGATAAAGAATTAGAAGAATATAAAAAAGAACTCCTAACATATAAATTTCAAACTAAACTAATTAACGAGAAACTTGACACTAATGTCACTCTTGCTCAAATTGAAGAATATTACAATGCTAATTCACAAAATTTTTTATTAAAAAACAATATTGTAAAAGTATTATATGTAAAAACACCTCTTAATGTTCCAAATATTGAGAAGTTAAAAAAGCTTTGTTATTCATCAAATCCTAAAGATGCTGAGCTGTTAAAAAGTTTATGCATTCAATACGCCAATAACTTTTTTATGAATGACAATACTTGGTTAATGTTTGAGGATTTAAAAAAAGAAATTAATCAATTGAATGAAGTTCCTGAATATAATATACAAAACGGTAAAACATTTGAATTTACTGATGCAACAAGTTTTTATTTCTTAAAAATTATCGAAGTGAAATCTAAAAACACTTTATCTCCTCTTAATTTTGAGATAAACAATATAAAAAACATGTTGATTAATCAGCGTAAACAAAAGTTGATTACCAGTATTAAAAAGGACTTTTATGATAAAGCCAAAACAAATAAAGAATTAGAAATTTATAACTAAATTAGTACAATGAACTTAAAACTTGTCATTACCTTCATATTATTAGCAACACTAAGCAATGCTCAGCCTCAAATATTAGATAAAGTAATTGCTATTGTTGGTAAAAACCCTTTACTCTTATCTGAAGTAGAAACGAACTTATTACAACAAAAAGAGAAAAAAGAACTCACTGAAGCAGACAGATGTAAAGTTTTTGAAGATTTATTATTTCAAAAATTATTATTAGCGCAAGCCGATAGAGATAGTATTGTTGTTTCTGACGCTGAAGTAGATAATGAATTAACTAGGCGTATTCAATATTATGTAGGAATGCTAGGAAGTGAAGAGAAATTTGAGGCCTTTTATGGCAAACGAATCAATGTTTTTAAAGACGAATTAAGAGACGATGTAAAAGACCAATTATTAGCTCAAAAAATGCAACAAAAAGTAACTGGTGATACTAAATTAACACCAAGTGAAGTAAGAGCTTTTTATAACACATTACCTTTAGATAGTTTACCTTTAGTGAATTCTGAATTAGAAATTGGACATATTGTAAGAAGACCGCCTATTTCCGATGAAGCAAAAAAGGTAGTTCGCGATCAACTTGAAATTTACAGACAACGCGTAGTAAATGGAGAAAGCATGAGCGTAATGGCTGCATTGTATAGCGAGGATCCAGGTTCTGCAAAAAACGGCGGACGCTATGAATCGGTAATGAGAGGACAAATGGTGCCAGAATTTGAAGCCGTTGCTTTTAGATTGAAACAAGGTGAGGTTTCAGAAATATTTGAAACATCATATGGATATCACTTTATGCAATTAGTTGCAAGAAAAGGAGAATCAGTAGATGTAAGACATATTTTAATGGCTCCAAAAATTTCTCAAATAGAATTTTTAAGAGCTAAAGAAGAACTAGATAGTATTAGACAATTAATTGTTTCGGGACAAATAAAATTTGCAGATGCGGCTTTAAAATTTAGTACAGATAAAGATACTAAACAAAACGGAGGTATTTTAATAAACCCTGCAGCTAATAGCTCTAAATGGGAATTAGATGAAATTGGTCAGATGGATCAAAATTTAGTATTTATGCTTGAAAATCAAATGAAGGTTGGTGATATAAGTCCTATTATTCAATATGTTGGTTCAGATGCTAAACAAGCTTGGAGAATTGTTTACTTAAAATCAAGAACAGAACCTCATAAAGCAAATACGCAAGATGATTATATCAAGCTTTTAAATATGGCAACGTTTGAACGTCAAAAAAATCAATTAAAAATTGGATTGCAAAAAAATCAAAATCAACATACATTAAAATTGATAGTGAATTTAATAGTTGTAAATTAGAATATAACTGGACTATTACTCCATAGTATTGTAATTTAAAACTTTTAACCCCTGTGGAGCAGAAGAATAAGTAAATTAAACATTCTCAACTCTTTCGCCAAGGCGTGATACAATTAATAAAACAAGAAAAAGTCATGAATTATAAAAATGATGTAGAAGCAATTGATGCTTTTGTTATAAAATACAAAGAACTTAATGCGGAAATTGGAAAAGTTATTGTTGGACAAAATGATACTGTAAAAAATGTATTAATTTCCATTTTTTGTAAAGGTCACTGTTTATTAGTTGGTGTTCCTGGATTAGCAAAAACATTATTAGTAAATACTATTGCCGACGTTTTAGGACTTTCTTTTAATCGCATTCAATTTACTCCCGATTTAATGCCAAGTGACATTGTTGGTTCAGAAATTTTAGACGAACAACGAAATTTCAAATTCATTAAAGGTCCTTTATTTGCTAATATTGTATTAGCAGATGAGATTAACCGTACCCCTCCAAAAACGCAAGCAGCTTTATTAGAGGCTATGCAGGAAAAAAGTGTTACTACTGCGGGCAAAAAATACGAACTAGGAAATCCATTTTTTGTTTTAGCAACACAAAATCCAATTGAACAAGAAGGAACCTATCCCCTACCCGAAGCACAATTAGACCGATTTATGTTTAACGTGTGGTTAGATTACCCCAGCTTTCAAGAAGAATTACAAGTTGTAAAACTAACCACTACGGATACAAAAGTTCAATTAAACAAAATCATTTCTGCTGAAGAAATTATTTATTTTCAGAATGTGATTCGTAAAATACCAGTTGCTGATAACGTATTAGAATATGCTGTAAAATTGGTGAACAAAACACGTTTAAATTCTGAGTTTAGTTCTGAGGTGACAAAAAAATATTTAGCTTGGGGCGCAGGTCCTCGCGCTTCACAGTTTTTAGTTTTAGGAGCAAAATGCCACGCTGCTATTAATGGTAAATACAGCCCAGATATTGAAGATGTGAAAGCTGTAGCAAATGCCATTTTAAGACACCGTATCATTCGAAACTATAAAGCTGAAGCTGATGGAATGAGTATTGAAAATATTATAGAACAATTAAAATAAGAGACTGAAAAGACAATTTGACAAAAGAGATTATTCTCGGAGATATAAAAAAATAAAGTAAATATTAAAAAAAACTCTGCATCCTCTGCGAAAAAACTTAGCGGACTTTGCGGTTAAATCACAAAACATTATGAGTAAATTAATTTTAGCCAATGATGGCATTGATGCTGTAGGAAAAAGTTTATTAGAAAAAGCTGGATTCACAGTCGTAACAGAAAAAGTAGCTCAAGAAAATTTAGCTTCTGAAATTAATGCAAAAAATTATGTAGCACTTACAGTTCGCAGTGCTACTAAAGTTCGTAAGGATGTTATAGATGCCTGTCCAAACTTAAAAGTAATAGGTCGTGGTGGTGTTGGAATGGACAATATTGACGTAGATTATGCTCGTTCTAAAGGCCTACAAGTAATAAATACTCCAGCAGCATCAAGTAATTCTGTAGCCGAACTAGTTTTTGCTCATTTATTTAATGCTGTACGTTTTGTGTATGATAGTAATAGAAATATGCCAAACATAGGTAATACAAAATTCGATGACTTGAAGAAAAACTATTCAAAAGGAATTGAGCTAAGAGATAAAACCATTGGTATTATTGGCTTTGGTCGTATTGGACAATATACAGCTAAAATTGCCTTAGGATGTGGTATGAAGGTTTTAGCTTATGACCCATTTGTAAAAGAAGCAGTATTAAAATTAGATATTCACGGAACTAATGGAATTGATGTAAAAATTAATACGGTAAGTTTAGAAGAATTGATTTCTAACTCAGATATGATATCTATGCATGTACCAGGTGGTAAAATGATTACCGAAAAAGAAATTAACTCTATGAAAAATGGCGTGATTTTAATAAATGCTTCTCGTGGTGGAGTGATTGATGAAACAGATTTAATAAACGGATTAAACTCAGGAAAAATCGCTCACGCTTGTTTAGATGTGTTTGAAAACGAACCTACACCAAACGAAACAATTCTAAAACATAATAAAATTTCATTAACGCCACATATTGGAGCAGCTACAAACGAAGCTCAAGAACGCATTGGAGTTGAATTAGCAGAAAAAATAATTGATGCTTTGAAGTAATATCATGTCTACTTCTCGACTTCGCTCGAAGTGACATGTCAGGCGAAGGTACAAAATGTCGAACTAAACTTTATAGAGATTTATTGAAAATAGTTCGGTTAAAAGAATTTTTTTAAACAAAAAGTGTCAATTGACGCTTTTTGTGGTATACATATTTTATTAAAAAAAAACATCTACAAAACGAAAAACTACGTACTACCGTAGTTTTTGCTTCTGAAAATGTAAAAAATATTTTTAAACTAGCAAACCTTTATCAGCTGTGCTATAGGCTGTAAACCTATGAAAAAAGGATAGAAGAAAAAATACGTGTAATAATTTTATATCTTAATTAGTTTTATCTTATATAATAATGGTAGTGTTTAATAAAGTGTGTAAAATATCAAAAAACGATTTAAAATTTTCTTTCAAAGGAAGGTTAATATATTTATTAGCACTTCGCTTATCCAGCTGGTTTAGTTTTTCTCATAGCAAATTTAGTAAAATAATTTTGGTTCATTTATAAATTGATAAATTGGTTTTGAGTATTCTGATCTTCTACTGGCTACACTTGCAAGTAAAAACACTACCGATTTTGGATTAGGCATGGCACTTCGCATTCTTAATGTTCTTTTGTAGTTTCGGTTAAGTCGTTCTATCCAGTTTGTTGTATAAATCATTCTTCTTATTTCTACATGAT